>NZ_JBJTMK010000090.1:0-12807 GCF_046070465.1 Candidatus Planktophila sp.
TAGGTGCTGACATTAAAGTTCCTACACTCAGCGGCGACGACGTAACAGTGCGATTAGCTGCTGGAACCCCTACAGGACGTGTACTTCGTGTGAAAGGTCGCGGCATAACAAAAGGCCATACTGTTGGCGATTTACTTGTCACCATCGAAGTTCAAGTGCCTCGACGCGTTGAAGGCGAAGCCCTTGAAGCGCTGAAGAAATTTACTGAACTCACAAAAGATCACGACGTGCGCGCTGAATTTAATATAAAGGCAAAGGCATGACCGACAAACGCGAGCCACATGAAATTGATGATGAGACTGGTCTCTATGTTATTTCGGTTGCAGCAGAACTTTCGGGGCTACACCCACAGACATTGCGCCAATACGATCGTCTTGGTTTAGTTTCACCCAATCGCACAGAAGGGCGCAATCGCCGATATTCATTACGCGATATTGCCTCCCTTCGTATGGTGCAACGGCTTGTCGGCGAAGGCATCAATCATGCTGGTGTTAAGCGCATCATTGAACTCGAGACAGCGATGGCCAATATGGCGCTTGAGGTCGCTCAGCTACGTATCGAGGTAGATGCTCTTCTTTCTGAGAACCCTCCTAAGGCTTTGAAGAGTAAGAAGAAATCACCAGAAGTCATTGTCTATGACGATAACGAGTAGAAGATAAGGTCAGCCCATGAGCGCACGCGAATCCCTGAAGAATGAAATCATCAATAAGGCTGTAGTTCACGGCAAAGTAATCCTGTCTTCAGGCAAGGAAGCTGATTATTACGTTGACCTTCGCCGCATTACTTTGGATCACGTAGCTGCTCCGCTTGTTGGAGAAGTCATGCTCGACCTCACTAAAGATCTTGAATTCGATGCCGTTGGTGGCTTAACTCTCGGAGCAGACCCTGTTGCAACAGCGATGATGCATGTTGCCGCACGTAACGGTCGCGCACTGGATTCATTTGTTGTTCGTAAAGAAGGAAAAGCTCATGGACTTCAACGTCGCATCGAAGGACCAGATGTTGCAGGAAAGCGCGTCTTGGCTGTCGAAGACACCTCCACTACAGGTGGATCAGTATTAACAGCTGTTGAAGCCCTTACAGAGGCCGGCGCCATCGTGGTAGGTGTTGCGGTTATCGTCGAGCGCGGTGCTCAAGATGCAATTGAGGCAGCGGGTTATAAGTATTACGCCGCCTACCAGTTGGCAGATCTAGGACTTTAAGAGAGATCTCTCTTTGTGCGCCACTCCTTAAGAATTTCAAGAGCAACTGGTAGAACGCTGACAATCACAATCAGCGCAATGATGGGTAGTAAGTACTTATCAATCGACCCACTGATTTTGTTTCCAAGAATATAACCAGCACCAAGAACTAACTGAGTCCACACCACTGCGCCGAGTGCATTCCATAAAAGGAATTTACGTGCTGGATATCCAACTATGCCCACCATCGGATTTAAAAGGGTGCGAACAAAAGGAATAAAGCGAGCCAAAATTACAGCTTTACCAACACCATACTTTGTCAACCAACGCTCTGTCTGAGCTACACGCTCCTGGGTAAAGAAGCGACCATTTGGACGATCGAATAACTTAACTCCATAGGTACGACCAAAGAAGTGACCTACCTGTGCACCGATGATTGCGGCAAGTGGTGCTCCAAGAAATATTGCTAATGGATTAAGTGATGCTCCGCCGAGGATCTCAGCACCGGCAGATGATGCTGCAATTCCAGCAATGAATAACAATGAATCACCTGGAAAAGCTAAGCCGATTAACAACCCAGTTTCAGCAAAGATAATTGCAAGAATTCCTGCAAGACCTAAGTCTCCAACAATCGAATGTGCATCAAAGAGGTTGGCGGCGATATTCATATGTAGAGGATAAGGTACACGCCATGCAAAAGAGTCCTTCCCTTCGTGTATTTACAGAGGAATTCCGTCCAACCTTTCACTTCACCCCTGAAAAGAATTGGATTAACGATCCGAATGGACTTCTCTTCTATAAAGGTAAATATCACCTCTTCTATCAACATAACCCTTCAGGAATCTTGTGGGGAAATATGTCATGGGGACACTCTGTAAGTAGTGATTTACAATCATGGCAGCACCTGCCTGTCGCTATCCCTTGTACAGAAACAACAGGAATCTTTAGCGGTAGCGCCGTGGTGGATTACAAGAACACAAGTGGTTTTGGTGCTATTGATAACCCACCTTTAGTTGCCATTTATACAGTGCATCACAATGATGGAAGCAATCAATCTCAACACATTGCTTACAGCATTGATGAAGGCACGACCTGGACAAAGTATGCAGATAACCCTGTCCTTGATTTAGGTATGACAGATTTTCGTGATCCAAAAGTTTCCTGGAATGAATCAACTCAATCCTGGCTCATGACTGTTGCAAAGCCGCTGGAATTCAAGATTGCTTTCTTCTCCTCTCCTGATTTGAAGAGCTGGACGCATTTATCTGATTTTGGACCAATGGCAGCAACCGGCGGTTGTTGGGAATGTCCTGATCTCTTCCCACTACCAACACCGAGCGGTGATACGCAATGGGTTTTAATTGTCTCTCTCAATCCAGGTGGAATCACTGGAGGTTCTGGTACTCAATACTTTATCGGCGATTGGGATGGAAAAATTTTTATACCTTCCCATACCGATACAAAGTGGATTGACTACGGTCGAGACAACTATGCGGGTGTCACATTTAGTAACACACCAGATAACCGCAAGATCTTTCTTGCTTGGATGAGTAATTGGGATTATGCAGCGAAGTTGGATTCGCAAGTGTGGCGCGGTTCAATGACGTCACCTCGCGAATTACAGATCAGAGAAGTTGGCAATGAATTCTTCCTTTCAGCACTACCCATTTCTGAACTCAAGTCAGAACATGATTACCACTTCGCAATTTCAAGTAAGGAAGATTCTGAAATCACTGTTAGTGACGGCGAAGAAAAAGTTGTCATTCACTTTCACTCTGCAACAAAAACTATTTCGGTGGATCGAAGCAACGCCTGGTTCCCACAGTTTGAAGAGAAAATCCAAACCACAAGTCCAATCACCCTCGAAAATTTCACCATCCGGTTATTGCTTGACCACGGCAGCCTGGAGCTCTTTGTGCCAGAAGCAGCGCTCGCTTTGACCTGCCTCCACACCCTCCCCGCCTCAAGCACAGTACTGCAAAAACCTGCAAAACAGTTGCAATAGAGTTACAGCCACAAACTTTCCCTTGAGCCTTCTAAGGCTCTACCGTTTACCCACTACCAGCAATTCCTAGGAGCTGGTTAAACCCGTGAAAGGAAATACTTCATGAAGAAGTTCGCAAAGCTCGGTGCACTCGCACTCGCTTCTGCGTTGACTGTTTCTGTTGTTGCTGCGACATCTCCAGCATCAGCTGCAACATGTTCAACAAAGACAAAGGTAACAATGCTCGGAACAATCAAGCCTGAAATTCAGGACCAGTTCCTTGCAGCAGTTAAGGATTACAACGCATCACAGGATTGCTACACACTTACATCAATCCCAGGCGATCGTAAGCTCACATTCCTCCAGAACGTAACACCAATGTACGCTGCGAAGAATGCTCCAACAATCATGTACACACTCCAAGAGATTCCTGACATGGCTGACAAGGTCATGGACTGGAAGGGTTCAAAGCTTTCAAAGCTTGTTCCACAATCACTTCTTGAAGCAGCAACAGTTGGCGACAAGCTCGTTGGTGTTCCATCAACAGTAGAAGCATTCGGTCTCCTCTACAACAAGCAGGTACTCGACAAGGCAGGCGTTGATCCTTCAAAGATCACAACACGTCAGTCACTCGAAGTTGCTCTTCGCAAGGTTAAGGCTGCAGGTTCTGGTGGAGTTCGTTTCTCATCAATCTGGTGGTCACTTGGTGCACACTTCACAAACATCTACTTTGCTAACTCAGCAACAACACACGAAGGTCGCTTGAAGGTCCTCGATGGCCTTGCAGATGGAACAAAGAATCTTTCACAGGATGCTGTATTCCAGAACTACCTTCAGACATTCGCACTTCTAAACAAGTACAACCAGGCTAAGCCAAACACAACTGATACAGAGTATGACCTTTCAGTGAAGGATCTCGCTTCAGGTAAGGCTGCATTCTGGTTCATGGGTAACTGGGCAGAACCAAACTTGTTGCAAGCATCTAACGGTGTTGACTTCGGTTTGATGCCTCTTCCAATCAGCAACGATCCAAAGTTCGCTGGTAACAAGTCAATCTCAGTTGGTGTTCCAGGTTACTTCATGATCGACAACACACAGTCAACAGCTGCTGAGCGCGCTGGTGCAGTGGACTTCCTTGAGTGGTTGTACACAACTCCAGCTGGCCAGAAGCGCGTTGCTGGTTCAGTTGATGATGGTGGAATGAACTTCATCCCTGCATACAAGGGCTTCAAGGTCTCACCTAAGACATACATGGCACAGCAGATTGCTAAGTATGTTGATGCAGGCAACACACTTGAGTGGATCAACACCTACTACCCAGCAGGTGGACAAGATCTCTACGGAGCATCAGGTCAGAAGCTCATGGCTGGAAAGATTACAGGTGCGGAATACGCAGCTGAACTCCAGAAGGCATGGAAGGGCTCAGTTAAGACATGGCGCGGAGTTAAGAAGTAATTCGCAACTTTGACAATGTCTAACTAAAGACTGAAATAGATATGACGGCGAGGTCATCTCGGGGTTCACACCTCGAGGTGACCTCGCTACTATTTCCCCATAGATTTAACAACCGCATCAATTATTTTTTTCGAGATTAAGGTGACGTTATGCATCACGGCAGTCAGCTGAAGAAGTTCTTACTCTTCGGATTAGTCCCGCTCGCGATTTTTGCCGCGGTGTTGATCTATCCGTTCCTACAAGGTTTGTATCTCACCTTCACCAACTGGGACGGTTTCGCTCATGATAAGTACGTAGGATTTGCGAACTACACAAAATCTCTTCAAGACCCAGAATTCTGGACAACGCTTCGCTTCACAGTGAAGTATGTATTGGTATCACTCGTTGCAATCAACGCAGTCGCATTTGGACTAGCTCTCCTTGTTACCGCAAAGTTGAAGAGCTCCAATTTGTTCCGCACCTTCTTCTTCGTACCAAACCTCATCGGTGGAGTTGTTCTCGGTGTGATTTGGCAGTTCATCTTTAATACAGCTCTTGTTTCAATCTCAGGCAAGCTCGGTTGGTCTCTCTTCGAATCTTCATGGCTCGGTGAGACCAATACCGCTTTCTGGGCGCTGATTATCGTGACCGTCTGGCAATCATCTGGTTACATGATGATTATCTACATCACCGGTCTTATCTCTATTGAACAAGATGTGCTTGAGGCAGCTCGCGTCGATGGTGCATCAGCACTTCGCACCCTCTGGTCGATCAAAATGCCTTTGATGGCTCAAGCCTTCACAATCTCACTCTTCTTAACATTGCGCGGTGGGTTTATGGCCTACGACGTCAACGTAGCCCTTACCGGCGGCGGCCCATTCCGCACAACCGAGCTGATTTCTATGCATATCTTCCAAGATGCATTCGCCTTCGGAAACTTCGGAACCGGTCAATCTAAGGCTGTACTGATGTTCATCATGGTGGCGACCGCTGCACTCATTCAAGTCACAGTCTCAAAGAGAATGGAGGCACGCTCATGAAAGAAGCGTCACGCATCGCCAAGCGCACAGTATTTCTCGGCGGTTTAGTCCTTTCAGTCGCCTACGTACTTCCATTTGTGCTCGTATTCCTCAACGCCTTTAAGCCCAAGTACGACATTCTTGAGAACCCATTAGCGTGGCCAAAGACCGTCACGATGGATAACTTCACACAAGCACTTCAAAAGATGGATTTCTATCGCTCACTTACTAACTCTGTGATCATCACAGTCTTCAGTGTCGGCGGCTTAATAATCTTCTCTTCTATGCTCGCCTACTATCTCGCACGCAACAAGAATAAGTTCACCCATACAACATTTCTTATTCTGGTTGCATCAATGATCGTTCCTTTCCAGGCGCTGATGATTCCTTTCATGTCGATTTTTGCTCAGTTTGTTGCAATTAACAATCGTGCAGCGTTGATTTTCTTCTACCAAGGTTTTGGTATCGCACTTTCAACATTCTTGTATCACGGCTTCATATCAAAGATTCCGATGGATCTTGATGAGGCAGCTGCTATGGATGGTGCATCCGATATGACAATCTTCTGGAAGATTATGTTCCCAATGTTGCGTCCAGTTACAGCAACTGTTGCAATCGTTAACGCGCTATGGATCTGGAACGACTTCTTGTTGCCTCGCTTGGTTCTTACCCGCGAGACACAGACACTGCCGCTTTCCACCTATCTCTTCTACGGCCAGTACTCCACTGAGTATGGACAAGCAATGGCGGGTCTTTTGCTAGCAGTATTGCCAATTATTGTCTTCTACTTAATCCTACAGAAGCAGTTTATTTCAGGTATCAGCCAGGGAGCAGTTAAGTAACCTCCCTAGTTATTTGTTGAGGTTCTTTACCGAATCTCGAATAACTAATGAGGTTGGCACCTTCATCTGCGAACTCGCGCTATCTGGTTTTTCAATTCTTGCCATGATCTGCGATGCAGCAAGCTGTCCCAAGAACTGCACCGGTTGAGAAATAGTCGTGAGACCGATTGTTGAGGCAAATTCGTGATCGTCATACCCAACCACAGATATATCTTCAGGTACTCGCAGACCTTTTTTGTGCAATGACTTAATAACACCAAAGGCCATCTCATCAGATTCGCAGAAAATCGCGGTAGGTAGCTTCTTTCGAGTCAAGAACTCATCCATCGCGATCTCCGCTGTATGGCTATCAAAATCTGCCACGATTTCAAAGTTTTCATTAAATTCAATACCGTGTGATTTCAGAACCGAGAGGAAACCTGATTTACGGTTGGAGGCAACTTTAAAATCAAAGTGACGTTCATTCTGGCCAACCATGATTGCTATATCACGATGACCCATCTCAATCAGGTACTCAACTGCAACTTGGGCACCTTTCACATCATCAATAGAGACGCTAGAACAGCGAGTCTCAGCAACGCCCAACAATGAGACTGGAATACCAAGTCCCAAAATTTGATCAAACTCGCGCTCTGTAGGCGGGAGCGAAACAACAATGAGACCATCTACTTTGCCCACAAGTTTCTTCTGTTGAAAGACTCGTTGACGTGCATCGACTTGAGCAAAGTTATAGAGCAACATATCCATGCCAGCTTCACGCAGAGCTTGTTCAATTCCAGCAAGAGCTTGAGAGAAATACCAGCGTGAGATAAAAGGTGCAATCACGCCGATGGTATTGGTGCGCGATGATGCGCTTGCAGGCAATAAGTCAGGGCGAATCGGATAATCCAATACCTGCGCTGCTTCGATAATGCGCTTGCGGGTGCGTTCATTAACATGGTGCATCCCTCTAAGGGCGCGCGATACCGTGGCTGGAGATACTCCCGCCTTCTTCGCAATCTCAACTATTCCTGACACAATACGCAAAGGATATGCAAAAAACTGCAAATTACAAGAGTGAAGGACGATGCGATGTCACTATCGAAAGATAAAGATTGGTGGCGTCAAGCTGTTATCTATCAAATCTATCCTCGCAGTTTTAAAGATTCCAATGGTGATGGCCTCGGTGATATCAAAGGCGTCACCTCCAAAATTGATTATCTTCAATCACTCAACGTTGATGCAGTCTGGTTATCACCGTTCTATCCATCGGCGCTGGCAGATGGTGGATACGACGTCGATGATTATCGAGATGTAGATCCCAAACTCGGAACACAGGCAGACTTCGATGAGATGCTGAGTGAATTACATAAAGTTGGCATCCGCGTCTTTGTCGATATTGTTCCTAATCACTCATCTAACCGCCATATCTGGTTCCAAGAAGCAATTGCATCCGAACCAGGATCGGCAGCACGCAACCGTTACATCTTCCGCGATGGCAAAGGTCTTAACGGCGAACTACCACCGACTAATTGGCCTTCACACTTCGCACCGAGCGCGTGGAGTCATGAATCCATTCATGGCGGAAAACACAATCAATGGTTCTGCCACATGTTTGCACCAGAACAACCTGACTTCAACTGGGATAACCGCGAAGTTCATGATGAATTTTTACAGACACTCAAGTTCTGGGCAGATCGCGGTGTCGATGGATTCCGCATCGATGTAGCGCATATGTTGAAGAAAGATTTATCAGAGCCATTACAAGATCAAGATAGCTATCCAGGACTGACTAATCGCAAACCAGGTCAAGATATTTTCTTTGATCGTGACGATGTGCATGAAATTTATAAAGAATGGCGCTTGTTATTTGACTCATACGATCCACCGCGAGTAGCCGTTGCAGAAGCGTATGCGCCAGCTGAACGTCTTGCACGTTATGCAAGTCCAGATGAGTTGGGTCAAGCATTTAACTTTGAATTACTGGAAGCAAACTTCAACGCTCATGAATATAAGTCTGTCATTGATCGTGGACTGGCTGCTGCAAAAGCCCAAGGGTCGTCTTCAACGTGGACCATTAACAATCATGATCAGATGCGCCCTGCGACAAAGTATGGACTTCATCCAACGGTAGATCGGCTTCGCTGGAAAAATTCTGGGGGCACGACACACCCACTCGATGAAGTTGCGGGACTTAACTCTGCAATCGCAGCGTCGATGTTAATTATGGCTCTTCCAGGTTGTACCTATATCTACCAAGGCGAAGAACTTGGCCTCTTTGAAGTTCTAGATATTCCAGAATCTCAAATCCAAGATCCTCAATATTTACGAAATAATAAAGTTGATAGAGGCCGTGATGGGTGTCGTGTCCCTCTCCCATGGACCGATGGTGGACCGGCATTTGGATTTAGCACCAGCGCACCACATCTACCGCAACCCAATTGGTTTGGCGCCAAGTCAGTTGAAGCCGAGAGTGGAGTTGAAAGCTCACCACTAGAAATTTTTAGAAAGGCGCTCGCGCTCCGAAAAGAGTTGATCGCACCAGAAGAATTAACCTGGCACGAGACCGGCAATAAGCACGTACTCCACTTCTCACGCCCTAGCAGCTGGCATTGCATCACCAACTTCGGCAACAGTTTCTATGACTTTATGAGCACCTTGCCAGCGGGAGCGCAGATTCTGCACTCATCGCAAGGGTTACAGGGCGCAGGTCTCTACCTGATTCATGGCCAGCTCTCGAATGAGAACAGCTTGCCACCGGCCACAACGGTCTGGGTGCGCGCCTAGGCAAAAATCACGCTGGTTTTTTGACCCCTAATAGATATGTATATGTAGACTCGCCCCAGCCGTGGCCACGCTTCAGGTGGCCGCACTGAAATCTCCAACGGAGGAGAAACATGCGCGCTTCTGCCGCTAATTCACTGGTGCAGGTCACCGGGTCTAACTTAAACATTACATTCGTGGTTCTAGGAGTCGCCCTTGCGGCGCTCGCTATCGCCGTTGCCCTTCGCGCGCAGGTTCTCAGCGCTAGCGATGGCACCGAGAAGATGCGCGAGATCGCAGGCGCAGTCCAGGAAGGCGCCGCTGCATATCTGCACCGCCAGTTCCAAACACTCTCTTACTTTGTAGGAATCGTCTTCTTCCTACTCTTTGCTCTCCCTGCCGACACAACTGCAATCCGCGTTGGTCGCTCAATCTTCTTCCTCCTCGGTGCGGGCTTCTCTGCACTCGTTGGCTATAACGGTATGTGGCTTGCAGTGCGCGCAAACGTTCGCGTTGCAGAAGCTGCTCGTCAGAAGAATGGCACAAAGGCTGTTCAGATCGCATTCCGCACAGGCGGCGTTGTCGGTATGACAACTGTTGGTCTCGGACTTGTTGGCGCTGCACTTGTTGTCATCATCTACCGCGAAAACGCACCAGTTGTTCTTGAAGGTTTCGGTTTCGGTGCTGCAATGCTCGCGATGTTTATGCGCGTTGGTGGCGGTATCTTCACCAAGGCAGCTGACGTCGGAGCCGACCTCGTTGGTAAGGTCGAGAAGAACATTCCAGAAGATGACCCACGTAACGCTGCAACAATCGCAGATAACGTAGGTGACAACGTCGGTGACTGTGCTGGTATGGCAGCAGACTTGTTCGAGTCATATGCAGTAACACTCGTTGCAGCATTGATTCTCGGTAAGGCAGCTTTCGGTAACGAAGGTCTTATCTATCCATTGATCGTTCCTGCAATCGGAATCGTGACAGCTGTCATCGGAATCTTTGCAACCAAGCTTCGTTCAACAGATAAGTCAGCAATGACAGCTATTAACCGCTCATTCTTTATGTCAGCGATTATCTCTGCAGGTCTTACCGGTCTTGCAACATTTACTTACCTCCCAGCTAAGTTCAATCTCCTTACCAATTACTCACAAGAAGTCGCTGCTGAAGCGGGCGATATCAACCCACGTGTATTTGCATTGGGCGCGGTAATCATCGGAATCGTTCTCGCAGCTGCAATTCAGGTACTTACCGGCTTCTTTACCGAGGTCGGCAAGCGCCCAGTAAACGATGTATCTGCAGCGTCTCAAACAGGTTCAGCGACAGTTATTCTCGCTGGTATCTCGGTTGGATTTGAATCAGCTGTTTACTCAGCACTTCTTATCGCAGCAGCTGTCTTCGGAGCATTCTTGCTCGGTGGCGGATCAATCGTCTTGTCACTCTTTGCAATCGCATTGGCTGGAACAGGTCTGCTCACAACTGTTGGTGTCATCGTTGCGATGGATACATTCGGACCAATTTCAGATAACGCACAAGGTATCGCTGAAATGTCAGGCGACGTCAAGGGTGAGTCAGCTCAGATCCTTACCTCACTCGATGCTGTTGGTAACACAACTAAGGCGATTACAAAGGGCATCGCAATTGCAACCGCTGTTCTTGCCGCAACTGCGTTGTTCGGTGCATTTACCGATGCAATTAAGGAAGCTGTGGTTAAGGTCGGTCGCGCAACATCTGACCTTCAGTACCAGGGCGTTCTCGATATCGCTTCCCCTCGCAACTTAGTCGGACTTGTGATCGGTGCATCTGTTGTCTTCTTATTCTCAGGTCTTGCAGTCAATGCAGTATCTAAGGCAGCTGGCGCAGTAGTAGTTGAAGTGCGCAACCAGTTTAAGAACCACCCAGGAATCATGAACGGCACAGAGAAGCCTGAGTACGGTCGCGTTGTCGATATCTGTACTCGCGACTCACTCCGTGAACTTGCAACACCAGGAATCCTTGCAGTGATGGCACCAATCGCAGTGGGCTTCGGTCTCGGCGTTGGCGCACTCGGTGCCTTCCTTGCTGGTGCGATCGGTACCGGTACTTTGATGGCTGTCTTCCTCTCCAACTCAGGTGGAGCTTGGGATAACGCAAAGAAGATGGTGGAAGACGGCAACTACGGCGGCAAGGGCTCTGAAGCTCACGCGGCAACTGTTGTTGGCGACACTGTAGGAGATCCATTTAAGGACACAGCAGGTCCAGCCATCAACCCACTGATCAAGGTGATGAACCTTGTTGGTCTTCTCGTCACACCTGCAATCGTTGAGTTCACACTCAATGGCCAGGATTGGAAGATCGCATTTACATGTGCGGTTGCAACTCTGATCATCATCGCTGCCTTGGTACGTAACCGTCGCCATCACGCAGTCGGCATCCAGTACTAATAACTAGGTAAAGGACTTCCCCACCTTTATGGCAGCAAAAAAGGAAAGTCGCGAGCTTAAAAAGCTTGTGATTGTAGAGTCCCCTGCAAAGGCTCGAAAGATTGGCGGCTACCTCGGCGATGGTTATATCGTCGAGGCTAGCGTCGGCCATATCCGTGACCTTCCGCAGCGCGCTGCCGATATTCCTAAAGAGGTAAAGAAGTTAGCCTGGTCTAAAGAGGGCGTCGATATCGAAAATGATTTCGCGCCTTTATATGTCATCAACCCCGATAAGAAGGCGAAAGTTGCCGAGCTGAAGGAGTTGATGAAGGACGCTGAAGAGATCCTTCTGGCAACTGACGAAGACCGCGAAGGTGAAGCAATTGCCTGGCACTTGGTTGAAGTATTACAACCAAAGATTCCGATTAAGCGCATGGTCTTTAACGAGATTACCGAAGAGGCAATTCATGCCGCTGTAGAAAATACTCGCGACTTGGATTACAACCTTATTGATGCGCAGGAAACACGTCGAGTTCTAGATCGCCTCTACGGCTACCGTCTCTCTCCTGTTCTGTGGAAGAAAGTCATGCCACGCATCTCAGCAGGACGCGTGCAATCTGTTGCTACACGATTGATTGTTGAGAAGGAACGCGAACGCATGGCCTTCATCTCATCATCATGGTGGGATCTCGATGCTGTTACCGATCTTGGATTTACTGCACGCTTGCTATCTGTCGATAATAAGAAAGTTGCATCCACATCTGACTTTGGTGCCGATGGCGCCGTTAAAGAGAAATCCCTGAAAGATATTCTCTTGCTCGATGAGTCAGCTGCAAAGGCGCTCACAGAATCACTTAAGGGGTCACCACTTACTGTGAAGTCGATGGAGGAATCTCCACGTACCGAGCGACCAAAGCCACCATTTACAACATCGACTATGCAGCAAGATGCCGGTAGCCGACTTGGCTGGGGCGCTCAGATCACCATGCGCGTTGCTCAGCGCTTGTACGAAAATGGTTACATAACCTACATGCGTACTGACTCCATTAACTTGAGCGAACAAGCAATCAAGGCAGCGCGTGCTGCAGCAAAATCTCTATACGGTGCAGACCATGTCTATGAAACAGCACGCTTGTATCAAGGCAAGACCAAGAACGCACAGGAAGCGCACGAGGCCATTCGCCCAGCTGGAGATACCTTTAAGACTCC
>NZ_JBJTMK010000091.1:0-2913 GCF_046070465.1 Candidatus Planktophila sp.
CTCTTTATGGTGGAAGATATGCATGTCTCCTCTACCTATATGGGCGTTGGATATACCTTGGCATCGATTGCTAACGGGCTTTTGTTGTTGCGGGCAGGCCGCCTCTCTGATGAGAAGGGCCGCCGCTTTGTGGCGATGGTGGGCTCATCGGCTCTCTTTATCTCGACCGCTCTTCTTCTCTTCACTGTCCAACCTTGGATCTTCTTCCCAGCGATGCTTTTCTCAGGAATTGCAGGTGCTTATCTCTCCACCGTCCCGGGCAGCCTCGTCGGAGATGTTCTCAAAGGTAAGGGCGGCCAAGTTATCGCTGTCATGCAAATGTCGGGAGATTTTGCAGCCATGATTGCGCCGATTGTCTTAGGTGCCATCTCAGATGCTGGTGGATTTCGGCCGGCTTTCATGCTCGCGACTATATTGATGGCAGCAATAGTGCTTGTCACTACAAGAATTCCTGAGACGCGCAACCGAGTCCATCTTGCTGAATAAAGGTTTTATAACCCTTTCAGTGCGCTGACAACCTTTGTCAGCGATGCCTTTGCATCACCAAAGAGAAGTGTGGTCTTAGGATCATAGAGAAGTTCATTCTCGATTCCTGCAAATCCTGGGCGCATTGAACGCTTGAGGAAGATGATGTTTGAAGAATCCGAAACTTTCAGGATTGGCATTCCGTAGATTGGGCAACCAGGTGTGTTCTCTGCAGCAGGGTTCACGACATCGTTTGCACCGATAACGATTGCAACATCGGTCTGTCCGAAAGTGGGATTCACTTCATCCATCTCAGCAAGTTGTTCGTAAGGAATGTTTGCCTCAGCAAGAAGTACGTTCATATGTCCAGGCATACGACCTGCAACTGGGTGGATTCCGTAAGCAACATCAATTCCCTTTGAGATCAAGAGATCTGCCATCTCGCGGACGGTGTGCTGCGCTTGAGCAACGGCTAATCCAAATCCAGGGACGATAACTACGCGACGCGCGTAGTTAAGCAAGATTGCGACATCTTCTGCCGATCCAGATTTCACCGGACGCTCTTCACCAGCCGCTGCGACATCTTGAGGCTTTGCAGTAAATGCCCCGAAGAGAGTTCCAAACAATGAACGTCCCATCGCTTCGGCCATCAAGCGAGTCAGGATTGTTCCTGATGCACCGACAAGTGTTCCGGCGATGATGAGAAGCGTTGAATCAAGAACATAACCACTTGCGGCCACTGTGAGACCAGTGAAAGCGTTCAGCAAAGAGATGACGATTGGGACATCCGCGCCGCCCACAGGAAGCACGAAGAGAACACCAAAAAGCAGCGATAAAGCAGCCAAAATCAGTAGTGGATTAGTGCCAAGTGCTTGAACAACCCAGATAGAGACTCCGAGAACTGCAATCAGGTTTGCCGCAATGACAAAACGCCCGCCAGGGAAGACAACAGGGCGTGTAGTCATCAACTCTTGAAGCTTCAAGAATGTAATGATGGATCCGCTGAAAGAGACGCAACCAACGACAACGGTAAAGACTGTGAAGATTACTTCTGCTGTCGTTGCCTTATCTCCTAAGTGAAGGTATTCAACGATTGCCACTAGCGCCGCAGCACCGCCGCCAACGCCATTAAAGAGTGCAACGAGCTGAGGCATATTGGTCATCTGGACCTTACGAGCTGCTGGGACACCAATAGCTAATCCAAATCCAAGTGCACCAAGAATCCACCAGAGATTCTTAATCTCACCGAGATTGAAGAAGACCATCACAATTGCTACTGTGGCACCAGCTGCGCCAAGGAGATTACCCCGACGTGCTGTCTTGGGATGTGACAATCCCTTAAGGGCCAGAATGAAGAGAACACCTGCCCCGAGTCCGATTAAGTCATAGATAAAGGTGCTCACTTTTGTTCACCACCTTTCTTAGGCTTGAACATTTCGAGCATTCGGTCCGTAACGACAAATCCACCAACAACGTTGATGGTTGCAAGAATAATCGCAGCAACAGCTAAGCCAAGTTCAAGGCTATTGCTTGCACCATCGGCGACGATGATGGCACCGACCAAGATAACTCCGTGAATTGCGTTGGCGCCTGACATCAGCGGGGTGTGAAGTGTGGACGAAACTTTCGAAACAACTTCAAAACCGACAAAGACTGCAAGGACAAAAATTGAGATAACTGCAATTGGTTCCATTTACTGTGCCGCCTTTGCTTCAGGTGTACGACGGGCGCCAGCATGTGTTACCGCTGCGCCATTGATAATTTCATCCTCGAAGTTGAGTTTGATTGCCTTGCTTTCAGCATCTGTCATCAAAGTCAGTAAATTCACTACATTTCGAGCGTACAAACTGGAGGCATGGAAGGCGAGCTGGCTTGGAACATCCTTACCGCCCCAGATGCGGACTCCTCCAGCTGTCTCAACGATCTCACCTGGCTTAGAACCTTCAACGTTTCCACCGGTCTCAGCAGCCAAATCAACAATGATTGTGCCTGGCTCCATTGCATCGACCATCTCTTTGGTCATCAATCGGGGCGCTGCACGACCTGGAACAGCTGCAGTTGTAATGACCACATGAGATTTCGCAATATACGGAGTCAACATTTCTCGCTGCTTCGCAGCACGGTCTTCTGTCATCTCTCGCGCATAGCCACCAGCGCCTTCAAGTGCTTCGAGTTCTAGCTGAATAAACGTTGCACCCATAGACCGCACTTCATCGGCAGATGCAGGTCGCACATCATACGCTGACACAACTGCACCTAAGCGTCGAGCCGTTGCAATTGCTTGCAATCCCGCAACACCCGCACCCAAGACCAACACTTGTGCCGGTGTCACAGTTCCTGCAGCTGTCATCAGCAAAGGAAAGAAACGTGGAGAAAGTTCTGCACCGACAAGGGCCGCACGATAACCAGCACAGAGGGCTTGCGAAGAAAGTGCATCCATTGATTGAG
>NZ_JBJTMK010000092.1:0-3062 GCF_046070465.1 Candidatus Planktophila sp.
CGGGTGCGCCAGCTTCTTCAAATTTACGGAGACGAGTCTGCATCGCGTGATATTTATTGGCCATATCAGGAGAGCTTGCTGCCTGAACTTGCAAAGTCTTTACCAAGTTGATAAGTCGTTCGTGCTCTTGCTGCCACCGCAACAACATCTCAGCAAAACGCGCATTACGTGCTTTACGCGCATCGTGCCAGGTCGAGAACTTTCCGCCATGAACCCATGCTGTATTTCCTGTGATTCCCTGCTCTAGCGCAACGATGCGAGTTGCAGTATTTTCAAGGAGTTCACGGTCGTGGCTAACGAAGAAGACGGTCTTCTTGGTTTCATTAATAACTTTCTCAAGCCAACGCTTTGAAGGTACATCAAGGTAGTTATCAGGTTCGTCGAGCATCAGGACTTCTTCGGGGCCTTCAAGTAGCGCTCGGACAACAAGCTTCTTCTGCTCGCCGCCAGATAATGTACTCACTAACCGATCTGCGACTTCATCAAAGGGCTTGCCGAGCATTTCAGTGCAGCAGACATCCCAAATAACTTCGTATTCGTATCCCCCGACATCGCCCCATTCGATAATCGCTTGGGCATAAGCCATCTGTGACTTCTCTGTATTTTCTGCATGCATCGCCTTTTCAGTAGCAATGACTTTTTCAGCAGCATCGCGGATGTTCTTTGGCGCTACCGATAACAAGATTTGTCGCACAGTTGTTTCATCGCGAACAGAGCCAACGAATTGGCGCATAACCCCAAGTCCACCTGTAATGGAGACTTGACCTTCATCTGGCGAGATGTCGCCACAAATCATTCGAATAAGCGTTGTCTTACCTGAACCGTTTGGTCCAATCAGCGCAACCTTTGCGCCATCTCCTACACGAAATGAAACGTCGTTGAGAAGTACCCGACCATCCGATAGGGAGTACTCAACACCTGAAACATCGATGTGTCCCATTACTTCTTCGCCTTGAGCTGGCCATACATGTCGTAAAGATCTCCACGTTTTGCAACGGTGACTCGGGCGCGTTCTAAGAGCTGATCATCGGATGGGTAATCCACTTGATACAAGGTCAAGCCACGCGCTGGAAAAACTAAAGAGTCAGAGACTCGCTCTTTATTGGCTAATAGCTCTGCAATCCATGCGACCGGCTTGCGACCATCTGCCACGCAGACAATTGCGCCTACAAGATTGCGGACCATTGAATAACAGAAAGCATCAGCGACTACATCTGCAATCAATAATCCATCTTCGGTGCGGGTCCATTGATACTTCTCAAGGGTGCGGATTGTTGTGCCGCCTTGCTTGAATTTACAGAATGCCGCGTAATCATGGGTACCAAGAAGAAGCGCGGAAGCTTCATTCATAACCTTCTCATCGAGGTGGCGGTACCACGGTGCAACATCAAAGCGCTGAGCAGGTGTGATGACTTGGTTGTCATCGAGAATCTTGTATGTGTAATAACGGCGAAGCGCTGAAAAGCGGGCATGGAATCCAGAAGGTGCATCCGTGATGTCGAGGATGCGAACATCTTCATCGAGAATTCGGTTGAGTTTGTAGCGAAGGTCTTTATAAGTCAGATCTTTTTCAAAAGCGCTATCTGCAACATCGATATGAATTACCTGTCCTGTGGCATGGACTCCAGCATCGGTACGTCCCGCAACAACTGAATCAACATCGTGGCGAACAATGCGAGCAACGGCTTCTTCGACCATTTCTTGAATAGTGCGCTTACCTGGCTGCGTAGCCCACCCAGAAAATTGAGTTCCATCGTAGGCAATAGCTACGCGCAAACGACGAAACCCGCCCTCTGGGAAGAGAGCGGGTTCGGCCATTGACTGCTATTTCGTATTGTTCGTTGAGATAGGTAACGAATTACTTATCTGTAACGAGCTCGATCACTGCCATAGGAGCGTTATCACCCTTACGTGGACCGATCTTTGTGATGCGTGTGTATCCACCTTCGCGGTTAGCGAAAGTTGGAGCGATCACTGTGAAGAGCTGGTGAACAACGCTCTTGTTAGCAATACGAGCTGCTACTTCACGACGAGCTGAAAGATCGCCCTTCTTACCGAAGGTGATCAACTTTTCAGCCAAAGGACGAAGACGCTTAGCCTTTGCCTCTGTTGTTGTGATCTTGCCGTGCTCGAACAACTGCTCTGCAAGTGTGCGAAGAATCAAGCGCTCATGTGATGGTCCTGAACCCAAACGAGGACCCTTGGTTGGCTTTGGCATGTTATTTCTCCCTTATGCCTGATCCGCGTCAGCGAAGTCTTCATCTGATGCGTTGTAGTTCTGGTGTTGTGATGGATCGAAGCCCGCTGGTGAGTCCTTGAGAGACATTCCCATTGAGTGAAGCTTCGCCTTGATCTCGTCGATTGACTTTGATCCGAAGTTACGGATATCGAGAAGATCCGCTTCTGAGCGATTGATCAACTCGCCAACTGTGTGAATGCCTTCGCGCTTCAAGCAGTTGTATGAGCGAACTGTGAGATCGAGATCTTCGATTGGAAGAGCAAGATCAGCCGCAAGTGCAGCATCGAGAACAGATGGACCCATTTCGATACCTTCTGCATCAACATTGAGTTCGCGTGCGAGACCGAAGAGCTCTACCAATGTCTTACCTGCTGATGCAACTGCATCGCGTGGCTTCATTGATGGCTTTGTCTCAACATCGATAACAAGGCGATCGAAGTCTGTGCGCTGTTCTACACGAGTTGCTTCAACCTTGTATGTGACCTTAAGGACTGGTGAATAGATTGAGTCAACAGGAATGCGACCAATTTCTGCTCCAGCTGCCTTGTTCTGAACTGCTGTTACGTAGCCACGGCCACGCTCGACAGTAAGTTCGATCTCAAGGTTTGCCTTGTCGTTCAGTGTTGCAATGTGAAGCTCTGGGTTGTGAACCTCTACACCTGATGGAACTGCAATGTCAGCACCTGTTACAGCGCCAGCACCAGTCTTACGGATATAGACAACTGATGGCTCATCGTTATCTGATGAGAGAACTAGGTTCTTGATGTTGAGGACGATATCTGTGAGATATTGCACCTGATGAGGGTCAAGTGTCGATTACTGG
>NZ_JBJTMK010000093.1:0-7253 GCF_046070465.1 Candidatus Planktophila sp.
GCTGGTATAAGGTCGCCGATTGAAAATGGTTTAACGACATACGCCATAACTCCAGCATCACGCGCACGCTCGACGAGTTCGCGCTGGCTAAATGCAGTCAACATCAATACTGGTGCGATTGAGATGATCTTCTCTGCTGCCGAAATTCCATCGAGAACCGGCATCTTTACATCAAGGATGCACAAATCTGGCGCATGTTCTGTCGCGAGTGCGATTGCTTCTTCGCCATTAGTTGCTTCCGCGACGACTTCATATCCAGCTTCGCGCAACATTTCGACAAGGTCCATCCGGATAAGCGCTTCGTCTTCAGCGACAAGAATGCGTATAGCCATTTCTATTCATCCTTCCGGGATAGAAATTAAAAGCTGAGTGCCCCGAGTCGGATTCGAACCGACACTATGCAGTGTTTGAGACTGCCCTCTCTACCGTTGGAGTACCGAGGCGACAGCGGCAATCCTACCTGACTGAAAGGACTACTTGTATGCGGGTACTACGAGCACCGTCCAGCTTATTTATAAGCTGGCACAACACCATTAACAGCATCGCCCACAGTGTGAACACGCATAGCGTTTGTAGAGCCAGGAATTCCTGGAGGCGCACCAGCGATAATCATCACCTGGTCACCCATAGCAGCGCGCTTGGACTCAATCAAAATCTTATCTGCCTGCATCACCATGTCATCAGTGTGCTTGACCATTGGAGAGATCAAAGGCTCGATTCCCCAAGAGAGTGCGAGGCGGTTATAAGTTCCTGTCTCGGGTGTGATTGCAAGGATTGGAAGATGGGAACGAAGACGCGAGATACGTCGAGCTGAATCACCGGACTGTGTAAATGTCACTAAATACTTTGCGCCGAGAACTTCGCCTACCTCTGCAGCTGCCTTAGTAACAGCGCCGCCCTTTGTGCGTGGAGCGTGTGACAAAGGACGGATGCGATCGAGACCCTCTTGTTCTGTCTTTTCGATAATGCGCGCCATTGTCTGAACAGCTTCGATTGCGAAGTCGCCAACTGATGTTTCACCTGAAAGCATCAAAGCATCTGCGCCATCGAGAACGGCATTTGCGCAGTCCGTTGCCTCGGCGCGAGTTGGACGGGAATTTGTAATCATAGAATCGAGCATCTGAGTTGCGACGATTACTGGCTTTGCAGCATCGCGAGCGAGCTCAACGCAACGCTTTTGAACCATCGGAACATCTTCGATTGGCATTTCCACACCGAGGTCACCGCGAGCAACCATGATGCCGTCGAATGCATCAACGATTTCTTCAAGGTTAGCAACTGCCTGAGGCTTTTCAATTTTTGCAATAACAGGAACGTGAATTCCGACCTCATCCATGATTGCGTGGACATCTTTAATATCTGCCGCGTTTCGAACAAACGAGAGCGCGATGAAATCAGCACCCGCACGAAGTCCCCAGCGAAGATCGTCTGCATCTTTCTCTGACATTGCAGGAACAGATACCGCTACTCCTGGGAGGTTGAGTCCCTTGTTGTTGCTGACCATTCCCGGGAAGATGCACTTTGTGATGACATCGTTGCCCTTTACTTCAACAACCTCAACAGTGACCTTGCCATCATCAATCATAATGAAATCGCCAGGCTTGCAATCTCCTGGAAGGCCCTTATAAGTAGTACCGACGCGCTCCTTTGTGCCAGGAACTTCATCGGTTGTGATCGTGAAGATGTCTCCACGGAATAACTCATGTGGGCCATTCTCAAAACGTGCCAAGCGAATCTTTGGACCTTGGAGGTCAACGAGAATGGCTACCGCCTTGCCGGACTCTTTTGCTGCCTCACGAACACGATCGAGACGACCCTGATGCTCTTCGTAAGAACCATGGGAGAGGTTCAGGCGTGCCATATTCATTCCAGCTGCGATAAGTTCTCGCACCTTCTCTGGAGATTCAACAGCAGGACCCATTGTGCATACAATTTTCGCGCGGCGCATGATACGTACCTTATCTTCTAATAAATGGAGCCGGACATTACTGGCTGGTTTTTCGCTGTGATTTATCTGGCTTTAGACCAGCAGCTGACGTGTAGTCGGTTCGATCGGCGAAGGCAATTGCGTCTCCCCCATCAAATACTTGTCGACCGCTGCAGCAGCTGAACGTCCTTCAGCGATTGCCCAGACAATCAGCGACTGACCTCTACCAGCATCTCCTGCAACGAATACATCTTCCTGATTCGTCTGGAAATCTGCATTGCGGTTGATGTTTCCGCGATCATCGAGTTCAACTTCTAGTTGTTCGATCAACGCGGACTTTTCTGGACCTGTAAAGCCCATGGCAAGGAATGCGAAGTCTGCTTGGAGTTCGCGCTCTGTTCCTGGAACTGTTTCAAACTTTCCATTAACGAATTTCGTTTCAACAATCTTGAGTGCGCGAAGATTTCCATTGTCATCTCCGAGGAATTCTTCTGTAGAGACTCCGAAGATTCGGTTGTCGAGCTCTTCATGTGCTGATGAGATGCGGAAGATCATTGGGTATGTTGGCCAAGGCTGACCCGCAGGACGATCTTCAGTTGGGCGAGGCATGATCTCGAGCTGAGTCACACTCGCAGCGCCCTGACGAACAGATGTACCCAAGCAGTCAGCGCCTGTATCTCCGCCGCCAAGAATGACAACATGCTTTCCAGCAACATTGATGGGTGGGTTTTCTACTTCACCGAGCGCCTGCTTATTACCCCATGGCAAGAATTCCATCGCTTGATAGATGCCCTTGAGTTCGCGGCCCTTAACTGGAAGATCACGCCATTGTGTTGCTCCGACTGCGAGAAGAACTGCGTCGTAACGTGTGCGAAGGGCAGCACCAGTGATATCGACACCAGCTGCTACGCCGGGACGGAAACGTGTTCCCTCCTGCTCCATCTGCGCAAGGCGACGATCGAGAATGTTCTTCTCCATTTTGAATTCAGGAATACCGTAACGAAGAAGTCCACCGATCTTATCTGCCCGCTCGAAGACGGCAACGGTGTGCCCTGCACGAGTAAGTTGTTGTGCGGCCGCGAGTCCAGCAGGTCCTGAACCGATAACTGCAACGGTCTTACCTGTTAGCCGATCTGGAATCATTGGCTTTACTGCACCGAAACCAAAAGCTTCTTCAATTGTGCGCAGTTCAACTTGCTTAATAGTCACAGCATCGCGGTTGATACCAACAACGCATGCAGTCTCGCACGGTGCAGGACAGAGACGACCGGTGAATTCAGGGAAGTTGTTTGTTGCATGCAAGCGATCAAGTGCATCAGATTTATATCCGCGCCACATCAAATCGTTCCACTCTGGAATCAAATTTCCGAGTGGGCAACCGTTGTGACAGAAAGGAATACCGCAGTCCATGCATCGTCCAGCTTGCTTTTGCAAGTGCTCGAAGCTCTGTGGTTCGTAGACTTCGCGCCAATCTTTAATACGCACATCGACGGGACGACGCTTAGGTGTCTCGCGCGGGGTTGTCATAAAGCCCTTTGGATCAGCCATTTGCTGCAACCTCCATTACATATTGATCGACCGGTAATCCATCTTTCTCAGCTCTCTCAATCGCTGCGAGAACTCGTGCATAGTCACGAGGCATGATGAGTGAGAAGCGAGCAAGTGACGCATCCCAATCAGCTAGAAGTGCCTTTGCAACCTCTGAATCTGTCTCTTGTGCAAACTCTGAGACAGCTGCGTGAAGGCGTTCGCGCTCATCAGCAGGGACCGCGAGAACATCGACCATGTCTGCATTGACAAGTGCTGAATTGAGATCGAGAACGAACGCGCGTCCACCGGACATGCCGGCCGCAATATTGCGACCAGTGCTGCCAAGAATGACGACTGTTCCGCCGGTCATGTATTCGAGCGCATGGTCTCCCACGCCTTCAACTACCGCTGTTGCACCTGAGTTACGAACGCAGAATCGCTCGCCCACAAGTCCGCGAATAAATATTTCACCTGCAGTTGCACCGTAACCAATGACGTTACCTGCAATGACGTTGTCCTGCGATGGGAAAGTTGCTTTCTCGTCTGGACGTACAACAACGCGTCCTCCTGAGATTCCCTTACCGACATAGTCGTTTGAATCTCCGTAGAGCCTAATCACCATTCCGCGCGGAGTAAATGCTCCGAGTGATTGACCGGCAGAGCCGTGAAGGGTGATATCGATAGTGCCGGTTGGCAAACCTTCTGCACCGTACTTGCGAGTGATCTCTGCTCCCAACATTGTTCCGACTGTGCGGTTGACGTTGCGGACTGGAAGATCGATAGCGACCCTCTCCCCCCTTGTCAGTGCAGGAGCCGCCTTTTCGATAAGAGTGTTATCGAGAGCTGCAGCTAATCCGTGATCTTGAGTCGTAGTGCAATAGAGAGATGACTCAACATCTGGACGAACTAGAAGAGGTGAGAGATCAAGGCCGGCCGCCTTCCAATGATCGACTGCTTTCTTGGTATCAAGGTATTCCACGTGGCCAATCGCCTCTTGAATTGTGCGGAAACCGAGCGATGCCAGAATCTCACGAACTTCTTCAGCGATGTACTCGAAGAACGTCTCTACGAACTCTGGCTTACCAGAGAAGCGAGCACGGAGTTCTGGGTTCTGTGTTGCAACGCCTACAGGGCATGTATCCAGGTGGCAGACACGCATCATGATGCAACCGGAAACCACTAGTGGCGCTGTTGCAAAACCGAATTCTTCGGCACCGAGCAGCGCTGCGATCACAACATCGCGACCTGTCTTGAGTTGACCATCTGTCTGAACAACGATGCGATCGCGAAGTCCATTGAGAAGTAGTGTCTGCTGAGTTTCAGCAAGACCGAGCTCCCATGGAGCACCTGCATGCTTGAGAGAGGTCAGTGGTGATGCACCTGTTCCGCCATCGTGGCCTGAGATGAGGACAACATCGGCATGTGCCTTAGAAACACCAGCAGCAACTGTTCCGACCCCTACCTCAGCAACAAGCTTGACGTGTACACGTGCGTTCTTATTTGCATTCTTAAGATCGTGAATCAACTGTGCAAGATCTTCAATGGAATAAATATCATGATGCGGTGGTGGCGAAATAAGACCAACACCAGGAGTTGAGTAACGTGCCTTTGCAACCCATGGGTAGACCTTGTTGCCAGGAAGTTGTCCGCCTTCACCAGGCTTTGCGCCCTGTGCAATCTTGATTTGAATATCATCTGCGTTGACGAGGTAATTACTGGTTACACCAAAGCGACCTGATGCGACCTGCTTGATTGCCGAGCGTTTTGAATCGCCATTTTCGAGTGGAATAAAGCGAAGTGGATCTTCGCCGCCTTCACCAGTGTTGGACTTTGCACCAAGTCGGTTCATAGCTATGGCGAGAGTCTCGTGGACTTCCTGCGATACAGAACCATATGACATCGCACCGGTTGAGAAACGCTTGACGATTGATGAAATTGGTTCAACTTCGTCGATAGAAATTGGAGTGCGTTCCTTGAATTCGAAGAGACCACGAAGAGTCATCAACGCTTTACTCTGATCATTGACCTTTGATGTGTAACGTTTGAAGATGTCGTAACGCTTGTTACGTGTTGAGTGCTGAAGAGCAAAGACTGTCTCAGGATTGAACAAGTGTGGTTCACCATCGCGACGCCACTGGTATTCACCACCGACTGCAAGCTTCTTAGCTCCTGGAATTTCCCCGCCGACTGGATATGCCAAGAAGTGACGCTTGATTGTCTCTTCAGCAATGACATCGAGGTCAACTCCGCCAAGACGAGATGTTGTGCCGACAAAGAACTCATCGACAACATCTTGAGCTAAACCGATTGCCTCAAATACTTGCGCACCGGTATAAGAAGAGATTGTAGAAATACCCATCTTCGACATCACCTTAAGAACGCCCTTACCAAGCGCCTTAATAGTGTTGCGCACAGCCTTCTCTGGAGAGATTCCAGTGATGACACCTTGGCGAACAAGGTCCTCGGCAGATTCCATGACAAGGTATGGGTTTACCGCAGCTGCGCCATAACCGACGAGAAGGGCAACATGGTGCACTTCGCGAACATCTCCAGCTTCAACGATAAGACCCACTTGAGTGCGAGTCTTCTCGCGAATGAGGTGATGGTGTACTGCTGCAGTAAGAAGCAATGAAGGAATTGGACAATCTTCTGCATCGCCATCGCGATCAGAGAGGACGATGACGTGTGCGCCGTCTTTAATTGCCTGTGAAACTTCTTGCTTAATCTCTTCTAGACGCTGACGAAGAGTGTTGCCATCGCCTGTAACAGGGAAGAGTCCTCGAACTACATATGCTGCAAGTTCTGGGTACTCATCATCGACGTTGATATTGATGATCTTTGCTAGTTCGTCATTATCAATAACTGGGAATGCCAATGAGATTTGCTTACATGAATTTGGTCCTGGATCGAGCAAGTTGTGCTCTGGACCGATTGATCCGCCAAGGCTTGTCACAAGCTCTTCGCGAATCGCATCAAGCGGTGGATTTGTTACCTGAGCAAAGAGTTGTGTGAAGTAATCAAAGAGCAGGCGTGGCTTATTGGAAAGCGCTGCAATCGGAGTATCGGTTCCCATCGAACCAAGCGCTTCTCCCCCGGACTTTGCCATTGGAGCAACGATGATTTTGAGCTCTTCCTCTGTGTATCCAAATGCCTTCTGGCGGCGTACAACAGATTTGTGTGGATAGATGATGTGTTCACGAGCTGGGAGTTCGGATAACTTCACCATCCCATCTGAAAGCCACTGTCCGTAAGGCGCAGCATCTGCCAAAGTATCTTTGATTTCATCATCTTCAATGATGCGACCAGATTCGATATCAACTAAGAACATCTTTCCTGGCTGCAAGCGACCCTTGCGAACAATCTTCTCTGCAGGAAAATCAAGTACACCGACTTCTGATGCAAGAACAACAAGTCCATCATCTGTCACCCAGTAACGTGATGGACGAAGACCGTTGCGATCAAGAACTGCACCGACTTGGTGGCCATTGGTAAATGTCACACATGCAGGTCCATCCCATGGCTCCATCATTGAGGCGTGGAATGCGTAGAACTCACGGCGCTTGGCGGACATCGTCGCATGGTTCTCCCATGCCTCAGGGATCATCATCAAAACTGAGTGTGGAAGTGAGCGACCACCGAGGTAGAGAAGTTCGAGAACTTCATCAAATGATGCTGAGTCAGAGCCCGACATTTCAACTATCGGGAAGATACGTTCTAAATCTTCACCGAAGTATTCGCTCTTCAAAAGTGATTCACGTGCGCGCATCCAGTTGCGATTTCCCTTAACTGTATTGAT
>NZ_JBJTMK010000094.1:0-2913 GCF_046070465.1 Candidatus Planktophila sp.
GTTCCTATGTTTGAAAAGGCATATGCAGAGCGCACAGCAGCAATTCAAGGTGGCATGGAAAAGGCAGAGAAGGCACAGCTTGAGGCTGCACGCGCTCTCGCTTCTTACAACGAACAACTTTCATCAGCACGTGATGAGTCCTCACGTCTTCGCGAAGAAGCACGAGTACAGGGCGCTGCAATCATGGAAGTACTTCGCGCGAAGGCTCAGGAAGAAGCAGCTCGCATCACTGCAGCAGCACATGCTTCTATCGAGGCAGAGCGCCAACAGGCAATTACCTCACTTCGCAATGAAGTTGGTGCATTGGCTGTTGATCTCGCATCAAAGATTGTGGGAGAAGCTCTCGATGACCAGGCTCGTCAGTCACGTATCGTTGAACGTTTCATCGAAGATCTCGAAAAGAGTAAGTAATGCGTATCCATCTCGGAGGAAGTAGTCGTCAGTCACTCGTGGCTGCACGTACACAGCTTGATGCTGCCGTAAAAGGCGCATCATCAGCTTCTGCTTCCGAGTTGTCTGCACACTTGTTCTTCGCAGCTGAGGTCTTTGCAACCAATTCATCTCTGCGCCGCGCTTTCACAGATGCATCACGCGATGGATCTTCAAAGAGCGCTTTGGTCAAGGATCTCTTCGGTTCAAAGATTTCATTACAAGCAGCAGATCTTCTCGCAGCAGTTGCAGGCCTTCGCTGGTCTGCTGCAGGTGACCTAGTAATCGTCATCGAGCAGCTTGCAATTGAGGCGGAAGCGTCAGCAGCAAATGTTGATGGAGCACTCGATCGCCTCGAATCAGAATTCTTCGAGGTTTCACGTCTGATTGCAGATAATTTCGAACTACGTAAGGCACTCGTCGGAAACGGTTCAGTAGACGCCAAGGGCGCATTGATCGCCGATGTTCTCTCAAAGAGCGCATCTGCATCTACTGTGAAGTTGGCCGTTGCACTTGTGACAAGCCTTCGTGGTCGCAGCATCGAAGCAGCTTTTGCTGACTACCTCTTCGGTCTTGCTCATCGACGCAATCGATTGATCGCACTCGTTCGTGTAGCAACAGAGATTACAGAGGCACAGAAGTCACGTCTGGCAGCAGCGATTGAATCGCTGGTTGGCCAGCCAATCTCCGTCAATATCCAGGTTGATTCTTCAATCCTCGGTGGCGTCTCAGTGAAGTTCGCAGATGAACTTGTAGATGGCAGTATTTCAAACCGACTCGCAGGTGCAGGACGCGCACTTGCAGGTCAAAACTAAGACAGGAAAAAAGGGGAAACTCATGGCAGAGCTCAAGATCCAACCGAATGAAATTCGGGATGCCTTAGCGAACTTCGTTAAGTCATATGATCCAGGCACCGCGGCTCGTGACGAAGTCGGAACTGTTAGCCAGGCTGGCGACGGTATCGCTCGCGTTGAAGGACTTCCTTCAACAATGGCGAACGAACTTCTTCAATTCGAGAACGGCACACTAGGTCTTGCTCTTAACCTCGATGTTCGCGAGATCGGTGTTGTAATCCTCGGTGATTACGCTGGTATCGAAGAAGGAACATCAGTACGTCGTACCGGTGAAGTTCTCTCTGTTCCTGTCGGAGATGGCTTCCTCGGTCGCGTAGTTGACCCACTAGGTCGACCAATCGACGGCAAGGGCGACATCACTCCTGATGCACGTCGTGCACTCGAACTTCAGGCACCAACAGTTGTTCAGCGTCAACCTGTTAAGGAGCCACTTGCAACCGGTATCAAGGCGATCGATGCAATGACAGCGATTGGTCGCGGTCAGCGTCAGTTGATCATTGGTGACCGCCAGACTGGTAAGACAGCGGTTGCAATCGACACCATTATTAACCAGCGTGAAAACTGGCTTTCAGGCGATAAGAAGAAGCAAGTTAAGTGCATCTACGTCGCTATCGGTCAGAAGGGTTCAACGATTGCATCTGTAAAGGGCGCACTCGAAGAAGCTGGCGCAATGGAGTACACAACAATCGTTGCATCTCCTGCATCAGACCCAGCTGGCTTTAAGTACCTCGCTCCATACACCGGTTCTGCCATTGGTCAGCACTGGATGTACAACGGCGAGCACGTTCTTATTGTTTTTGATGATCTCTCGAAGCAGGCTGAGGCATATCGTTCAGTCTCATTGCTTCTCCGCCGTCCACCAGGACGTGAGGCATACCCAGGCGACGTCTTCTACTTGCACTCACGCCTTCTCGAGCGCTGCGCAAAGCTCTCCGATGAACTCGGTGGCGGTTCAATGACAGGTCTTCCAATCATTGAAACAAAGGGAAATGACGTTTCAGCCTTTATTCCAACAAACGTAATTTCTATTACTGACGGTCAGTGCTTCCTTGAAACAGACCTCTTTAACGCAGGCGTTCGCCCAGCGATTAACGTGGGTATCTCTGTTTCACGCGTGGGTGGTTCTGCACAGACGAAGGCGATGAAGAAGATCGCCGGTCGTCTTCGTCTTGACCTTGCACAGTTCCGCGAGCTCGAAGCATTCGCAGCTTTCGGATCAGATCTCGATGCAGCATCAAAGGCTCAGCTTGAGCGCGGTGCTCGCATGGTTGAACTTCTAAAGCAGGGTCAATACTCCCCATTCGCACTGGAGAAGCAGATTGCTTCAATCTGGGCAGGAACAACAGGCAACCTTGACTCTGTTCCAGTTGCAGATATCCGTCGCTTTGAAGCTGAATTCATCGACTTCATCGCACGTGAGCGCAAGGACATTTTCACAGTGATCTCAGAGACAAAGCTTCTCGAAGATGACACAGTGGCAAAGCTCCAGGCTGCGATTGATGATTTCAAGAAGCAGTTCAAGTCATCTGTGGCAGCAGCTCCAGTTGAAGCAGAAGAAGATCCGCTTGAGAAAGAACTTCAAGAGCAGATCGTGGCGGTGAAGAAGTAACCCATGGGTGCTCAACTCCGC
>NZ_JBJTMK010000095.1:0-6051 GCF_046070465.1 Candidatus Planktophila sp.
TGGCTCGAACATTGGAGCATCGACAACCCAGAGGAACTCCCACTGACCATCTGCGATTAAACCGCAACGCTTTCCTATTTCAAGACGAGCAGCACCGAGAAGTTGCTGAGATGCAGAACGCTCGCCTGCTGCAAAGAAGATTGCATCACCATTCTTCGCACCGACGAGTGCTGCTATCCCTGCAGCCTCTGTTTCAGAGATGTTCTTAGAAACAGGACCACCGAGGGTTCCATCTTCGTTGACCAAGATGTATGCAATGCCTTTTGCGCCGCGAGCCTTTGCCCAGTCTTGCCAAGCGTCAAGTTCGCGACGCGGCGTTGATGCACCACCTGGCATAACGACTGCACCAACATATGGTGCTTGGAATACTCGGAAAGGTGTCTCTTTAAAGTAATCAGTGACTTCAACGAGTTCGTATCCAAAACGAAGATCCGGCTTATCTGAACCGTACCTATCCATCGCATCTGCATAGGTCATGTGACGAATAGGAGTTGGAATATCGTAACCAACGGATTCTTTCCAAATCTTTACCAGGATCTGCTCTGCTACAGCGAGAATGTCTGCTTGATCGATAAATGACATTTCAATATCGAGCTGTGTGAATTCTGGCTGGCGGTCTGCGCGGAAATCCTCATCACGGAAGCAACGAGCAATCTGGTAGTAACGCTCCATACCTGCAACCATCAAGAGCTGCTTAAACAACTGCGGTGATTGAGGAAGTGCGTACCAGCTACCTGGCTGGAGACGTACTGGAACAAGGAAGTCTCGTGCGCCCTCAGGAGTTGAACGAGTCAGATATGGCGTTTCAATCTCATGAAAATCAAGCTCTTCCATCACGCGACGAATTGCAGATGTAACACGTGAGCGAAGGCGAAGGTTTGCCGCTGGACGCTCGCGGCGAAGATCGAGATAGCGGTAGCGAAGACGAACTTCTTCACTAATCTCGGACTCTGATCCAGAGTCGATTGGAAATGGAAGAGGCGCAGATTCACTGAGAACAATGACATCTTCTGCAACAACTTCAATCTCACCAGTAGGGATATTGGAGTTTTCATTTCCCGCAGGGCGCTTACGCACCAAACCCTTAATCTGAAGACACCATTCAGCACGAAGTGAACCTGCAATAGCCTCATCCGAGATAACTACCTGAACAGAACCGGTTCCATCGCGTAGGTCGATAAAGGCAACGCCACCATGATCTCGACGACGTGAGACCCACCCTGCCAACGCGACAGTTGTGCCTTCGTGTGTGGCGCGTAGCGCGCCTGCATCATGTGTACGTAACATAATTGATTTCGCCTCTAACTGTGGAAGTGCTCAGAGATTATGCCCTGAGTACGGTCTGCAATTCGCCTATCTTAACGGAGATTGAAGTGCCGTCGCTCATGCGTTTGAGTTCTACAGCACCACTATCTCGTTCTGAATCTCCTATCACAGCTACAAATCGAGCGCCGCTCTTATCGGCACCCTTCATTGCGCCCTTCAAGGAACGATCTCCAAATGCAAGCTCGACGGTAAATCCCTCACGACGACAGTTGGCTGCAACTGTGAGTGCGAAGGCCTTCATTTCTTCTCCGAGGGGAATGATGAAGAGGTCTGTTGTGAATTCACCGACTGGAAGTGTGTTCTCAGCGATAGCTGCGAGCAGTGCACGATCCACGCCAAGACCAAAGCCGATTCCAGAGAGCGCCTGTCCCCCGAGAACCTCCATGAGGCCGTCGTATCGTCCACCGCCACCGATGCCACTTTGAGCACCGAGATCGTCATGGACGAACTCAAAAGTTGTTCCCGTGTAGTAATCGAGTCCACGAACCATGCGTTGATTGACGAAATAGGAAATACCGAGCGCATCGAGATAACTCTTTACTTGCTCAAAATGATTTCTTGAATAATCCGAGAGGTAGTCCATCAATATAGGTGCATCCTGCATCGCATTCTTAATTTCAGGACGCTTATCATCAAAGATGCGAAGCGGATTTATCTCGGCTCGTGTACGCGTTGCTTCATCTAAATCTAACTTGTTGAGGAAATTCATCAAATCAACGCGATGCGCAGCACGTGATGCAGCATCGCCTAAGGATGTGATTTCAAGTCGATAATTCTTGAGACCTAGATTCTTGAAACCCTGATCTGCAATGGCAATAACTTCAGCATCCAGCGCCGGGTCATCGATACCGATGGCTTCGATACCCACTTGGTAGAACTGACGATAGCGTCCTGCTTGCGGCCGTTCAGCTCGGAAGAATTGCCCGGAGTACCACACTTTCACTGGTAGCTGACCTCGATCGAGGTTGGATTCGATCACGGCGCGCATCACTCCGGCCGTGCCCTCTGGACGAAGTGTGATGGAACGTCCGCCGCGATCTTCAAAGGTATACATCTCTTTCGTGACTACATCAGTCGATTCACCAACGCCGCGGTTAAAGAGAGAGGTATCTTCGAAGACTGGTAGTTCCATCAATTGATATCCAGCACGCTTGGCAGGGGAAATCAATTGTTCGCGAACCCATTCAAAACCTTGAGACTCTGGAGGTAGATATTCGCGTACACCTTTAGGTGCAAATAACTTCTCAAATTTCATCATCAACCCTTCGTCACTGCAATTCTTGCAGATATGGATTGTTTTTGCGCTCATATTTGATAGTGGTCTCGCCACCATGTCCGGGCAAAACGCGAATATCGTCCGAGAGCGGTAATACTTTTTTTGAAAGGGTGTTGCGCATATCAGATGAGCTTCCAGTTGGCAGGTCTGTACGGCCAATCGAACCAGCAAAGAGAACATCACCGCTTATCAATGTTTCATCATTGATAAGAAACATCAGCGACCCTCGTGTATGACCGGGAGCATGGATAGCCCGAATGTTGAGTCCCACGAAATTAAGAAGCGAACCATCTTTGAGGTTTTCAACTGAAATGGGTTCTTCAAAGTGCATGCCACGAAGTTGTTCGACAAATTGCGGTCCATGAATTCCAGCAGGGTCCGCAATGAAACGGCGGTCTTCCGAGTGAATGTAAGCGGGGATTCCATATCCATCGGCAAGTGGCTTTACAGAGAAGGTGTGATCGAGATGTCCATGGGTCAAAATTGCAGCGACCGGCTTCAGACCTTCCTCGGCCACAATCATCTCTACCTCTGCTGAGATATCTGTCATGCCAGGGTCGACGATGATGCATTCTTGACCTTTACCTGCGGCAATAATCCAACAGTTAGTGGCAAACATCGGGGCCAGAAATGAGCGTACGAGCATCGTTCGAGCCCTTCCAATAAGCGTGCGATTTACGACGATAGGAGGGACAGGGTACCTTTTCCCCATAACAAACGCTGATAACGGAAGCCACACTGGCTAACGCGCTGAAAGGGATCACCATGACACAGACACATAACCCAACCGAGCTTGCACACGCAGCAAAGGCGCATGTCAGTGCGGCTACCGCCCTGATCGGAGATCCCTCACAGTTCGGCCGAGTCGCAGAAGATGGGACAGTCTACGTTCGCACCCCGCAGGGCGAAAAGGCTGTCGGCTCCTACCCAGGCAAGAGCCCTGAAGAAGCACTCGCCTACTTTGTACGAAAGTTTGAAGCTCTAGCATCTGAAGTCGCGCTAACTGCAGCACGCATCACAAGCGGTGCGATGGTTCCACAGGATGCCTATGACGCGGTTAAGAAACTTCGTACACAAGTGGCAGAACTCAATGGCGTCGGCGATCTCGCTGCTCTTGCTGCATCAGTAGAGCAGATTGAGCCTTTGATTGAAGGTCATCGCGAGGCCTACGAAGCAAAGAAGGCTGCAGAATCTGCAGCTAAGGCTGCTCGTCGAGAACAAATTGTGGTTGAAAAAGAGAAGATTGTGGCTGAGGCAGAATCACTTGCTCTCTCTGAAAATTGGAAGGCGACCGGCGATCGCCTCAAGACGCTTCTCGATGAGTGGAAGGCAGCTCCTCGTCTTGATAAGAAGACCGATGGCGATTTTTGGAAGCGTTTCTCTGCATCACGCAACAAATTTGATAAACGCCGCCGTACTCACTTTGCTCAACTAGAGGTCGCGTCTTCAGTTGTATCTGCAGCGAAAGAAGCAATCGTCGCAGAAGCCGAGAAGCTCTCTGTCAGCACTGATTGGGTCCCAACAGCACGCCGCTTCAAGGTACTCATGGATCAGTGGAAGGCCGCTGGTCGCGGTAAAAAGAACGATGACACTAAGCTCTGGAATCGTTTTAAATCCGCGCAGGATCAGTTCTTCGCTGCAAAGAATGCAGATCTTGAAAAGCGTGAAGTCAGCATGGCTGCAAATCTCATCAAACGTGAAGAACTTATCCTTAAAATCGAAGCTCTCCTGCCATTTACAGATGTCAAAGCCGCAAAGACTTCCTTCCGCGAATTGATGAATGAGTGGACAAAGATAGGTATTACCAACCGTGATAAGCGCGCAGCCCTTGATGCTCGCCTCGCTGTCGTCGAGGAGGCTATTAAGAGCGCAGAAGCTGAGATCTGGCGTAAAAGTGATCCTGCCGCAAAGGCACGCGCAGCAGATGTTGTGGCACAGTTAACTGAATCTATTGCGAACTACGAGAAGGCTGCTGCGAAGGCACAGGCTGCTGGAAATGCAAAGAAGGCTCAGGATGCACTCGATTCAGCTGCCGCTCGTAAGGTGTGGCTTGTAGAGGCTGAAAAGTCTCTTGCAGAATTTAAGTAACTGTTCCGTTACGTTCTATAAACATCGTAGACACCTTCGACGTTTCTTACCGCTGCAAGAACGCTGTCGAGGTGCTTGGCATCTGCCATTTCAAATGTGAACTTTGAGATTGCTACTCGATCCTTAGATGTACTGACTGCCGCGCTCAAAATATTGACATGCTGTTCCGAAAGAGTTCTAGTCACATCTGCAAGAAGCCGCGCTCTATCAAGAGCTTCAATCTGGATATTCACGAGGAAGATACTTGCGGCGCCTGCAAGCCATGAGACAGCTACAACTCGCTCCCCTTGATGTTCGACAAGATCTTGTGCATTTCGACAGTCATCCCGGTGAACAGAGATACCAGAGCCTTTGGTGATGAACCCCATGATTTCGTCCCCAGGAACGGGCGTACAGCAACGGGCGAGTTTTACAAGAACGTCATCAACGCCTTCTACCTTAATTGCACTCGATGTGCGCTTTGCCGCTTGGCTATCTGTCGGAATGTATTCGACTGATGGTTCTGGATGTGAATCCTCGACACCCATCGAAACAATAAGCTTCTCAATAATTGATGCGGCGGATACATGGCCATCACCGACGGCGCTATAGAGAGCATCGATGTCAGCATAATGAAGATCATGAGCCAGTTCTAAGAGTGCGTGTCCTGCAAAGATCTTCTGCAAGGGAAGTCCTGCCTTACGCATCTGGCGCGCAATGGATTCACGTCCAGCATCAATAGCTTCCTCACGGCGTTCCTTGCTAAACCACGCTTTGATCTTTGAACGAGCTCGTGGGCTTTTAACAAAGTTAAGCCAATCACGACTTGGTCCTGCTGAATCAGACTTATTCGTAACAATCTCCACTACATCACCATTGGAAAGCTTTGATTCAAGCGGAACAAGTCGACCGTTAACCTTGGCGCCAGCGCATCGCAGGCCAACATCGGTGTGTACCGAGAAAGCAAAATCCACTGGCGTAGAACCACCAGGCAGAGCTATCACTGAACCCTTAGGGGTAAATACGAAAACTTCAGGACTTCCCAAGTCGAAGCGAAGAGCTTCGAGGAATTCAGATGGATCTTCTGTCTCTTTCTGCCATTCGTGAAGTTGGCGAAGCCAGAGCATTTCCGGAGATTTCTGGTCTCCCCCTTGCTTGTACTTCCAGTGTGCGGCGATACCGAACTCGGCTCGACTATGCATGTCATAGGTACGAATCTGAATCTCAATCGCCTTACCGTTAGGACCAATAACAGTTGTATGCAACGACTGATAGAGATTGAACTTAGGCATGGCAATGTAATCTTTAAAACGACCAGGTATAGGGCTCCACCGTGCATGGATTGAACCAAGTACTGCGTAGCAATCTTTCACATCGTTAAC
>NZ_JBJTMK010000096.1:0-12604 GCF_046070465.1 Candidatus Planktophila sp.
TAGCGGCTGCAATGATGATCCCGGCCGTCTTGATGGTAGCTTCGGCTGCTTTCACACATGTGATGAAAGAAGATTAAGCTCGCTCAAACCAGACTGTTGCAAGTGGTGGAACTCGAAGCGTTGTGTAGAGGTCGGTATCAACATCTACAGCGAATGAATTATTGGTAATTCCACTTCCACCATACTTGAGATCATCAGTATTGATTGTCTCTCGCCATACGCCGGCCGTAGGCATGCGCAATGAGTAGAACTCTTGTGGAACTGGCGAAAAGTTGGTGATACAGACCAATGGATAACCAGCATCAGACCAGCGTGTAAATGCAACAATATTGTTTACACCGTCATCTCCGACAATCCACTGGAAGCCCTCAGGGCTAACATCTTTCTCCCACAATGCCGGATGGCGTTTGTAGTGAGCGTTGATGTCAGCGAGTGACTTCTGCACTCCGCTATGTTCATCAAAATCTGTGAGGTACCACTGAAGGCCAGCCTCTTGGTTCCACTCATCGTTCTGAGCAAACTCTTGACCCATAAAGAGAAGTTTCTTACCTGGGTGCGCCCACATAAATCCATAGAGTGCGCGCAAAGTTGCAAGTTTCTGCCAACGATCTCCAGGGAACTTATTAACAAGAGATCCTTTTCCATGCACGACTTCATCGTGGGAAAGTGGCAACATAAAGTTCTCAGACCACGCATAGAGAATGGAAAACGTTATTTCATTGTGGTGGTAGACGCGATGCACTGGCTCGTGTTGAAGATATTCGAGAGTGTCGTGCATCCAGCCCATGTTCCACTTAAATCCAAAGCCCAGGCCGTTGCTTGAGGTGTCGCGAGTAACACCGGGCCACGCAGTAGATTCCTCTGCAATCATCATGATGCCCGGGTGGCTCTTATAGGCGGTAGATGTTGCTTCTTGGAGAAGCTGAACTGCCTCAAGGTTTTCGCGTCCACCGAAGCGGTTAGGGAGCCATTCGCCTTCTTTACGTGAATAATCAAGGTAGAGCATCGATGCAACAGCATCTACCCGCAGTCCATCGATATGGAATTCATCAAGCCAGTAGAGCGCACTTGCTACGAGGAAATTGCGAATCTCATTACGACCAAAGTTAAAAATCAACGTGCCCCAGTCAGGATGTTCTCCTAGACGTGGATCTTCATGTTCGTAGAGCGCGGTTCCATCAAAGCGAGCGAGGGCCCATTCATCCTTGGGGAAATGTGCAGGAACCCAATCGAGAATGACACCAATTCCTGCTTGGTGCAAAGAGTCGACCAGGAATCGGAAATCATCTGGTGTACCAAATCGAGAAGTGGGCGCAAAGAAAGAAGTAACTTGATAGCCCCAAGAAGGTCCATAAGGGTGCTCCGTCACTGGAAGAAATTCGACGTGGGTAAATCCATTAGCGGTGACATACTCAACTAGCTGCTCTGCCATCTGGCGATAGCTAAGTCCAAGGCGCCAAGAGCCTAAATGCACCTCATAAACAGAGACTGGAGATTTCCATGGCTGGAAATCAGAACGATTACTCATCCAGTCGTGATCGCCCCATGTGTAATTGCTTTCGTTGACGACGGAGGCGGTCAGTGGAGGAATTTCAGTTTCGCGTGCAAGGGGATCAGCATGATCTACCCATTGGCCAAAGGCACCACAGATTGCAAACTTATATTTTGTCCCTGCACCAACTTCAGGGATAAAGATCTCCCAAATTCCAGAAGAGCCTTGGCGCACCATGGGATGAGCAGATTTATCCCAAAAGTTATGGTCGCAAATAAGGCTGACGGCTTGAGCGTTTGGCGCCCAGACAGAGAAGGCCGTTCCTTGAAGTGTGCCATCTACATCCCGTAGAACATGTGCTCCAAGTGCATCCCAGAGCCTTTCATGGCGGCCTTCATTGATGAGATGGAAGTCGAGTTCGCCTAAAGTTGAATATGGATTGAGATAGCTGACCGGCGCCTGACTTTCTTCCGCAGATGACTTAGATTTAAATATCTTTGAAAGAAAGCTCATGCAGCAATTCTAAAGCTTTACCTTTGCAATGTGAACGACTTTGCCAGACAACCTTGTTGGATCAAGGCGAACATATGTATGTGGAGACCACTGATACTTTGCAGAATCAATCAAATCCGTTACCTCAAAGTTATCTTGGTTAATTCCAAGCTGAGACATATCCCAATGCACCGTTGTCTCTTGCGCAAATTGTGGATCGAGATTAACGACTACGAGAATGAGATTGTCGCCTTCACGTTTTGAGTAGGCAATGATGTGATCGTTATCGCAATGATGGAATCGAAGATTACGCAAACGTTGCAGAGCAATATTTTCACGTCGGATTTTATTGAGGATAGTGATGAATGGAGCAAGCGTGAGCTGCTTCTTCTCTGCAGCTGCCCAGTCACGAACCTTGATTTCGTACTTCTCTGAGTCAAGGTACTCCTCGCCACCTTCTTTAAATCGGCGATGTTCGTAGAGTTCAAACCCTGCGTACATTCCCCATGATGGTGTGAGAGTTGCTGCAAGAGCTGCGCGAATTGCGAAGATTGCTGGATTGCCACTGTGAAGATGGAACGGGTTGATATCTGGAGTATTGACCCAGAAGTTAGGGCGGAAGAATGCAGATGTCTGATGCGCAACTTCATTGCTGTATTCAATGAGCTCTTGCTTGGAAGTACGCCATGTGAAATAGGTATATGACTGATGGAACCCTGCTTTTCCAAGAGCATGCATCATGGAAGGCTTAGTAAATGCTTCAGCTAAGAAAATTACATCGGGGGATTCAAGGCGAATTGTGCGCATGACATCCGCCCAAAAGTGCACAGGCTTTGTATGTGGATTATCGACACGAAATACGTTGATGCCTTTAGAGATCCAGAAGCGCAAAGTCTTCAGCGATTCTTCGAGAATGCCGTTGTAGTCGTTATCAAAGTTAAAGGGATAGATATCCTGGTACTTCTTAGGTGGGTTCTCGGCATATGCGATTGATCCATCAGGGCGATGCGAGAAGAATTCCGGATGCTCTTTTACCCATGGATGATCAGGGGATGCCTGCAGAGCGAAATCAAGTGCGACAGAGATGTTGTTCTTCTTGGCAACTGCAACAAAATCTTCAAAGTCCTTCATAGTGCCTAGCACTGGGTTGATGGCCATGTGACCACCTTCTTTTCCACCGATTGCCCATGGAACGCCCGGATCAGATTCTGTTGGAGTTAAAGAGTTATTGCGACCTTTGCGATGCGCAACACCTATGGGGTGTATCGGTGGGAGATAGAGAATGTCGAAGCCCATGGCGGCAACTGCTGGAATGCGCTGTGATGCGGTTTTAAATGTGCCACTTGTAATGCTGCCATCGCTATTGAGAATGGCACCTTCGCTGCGGGGGAAAAACTCATACCAAGAACCAACAAGTGCGCGTGGGTGATCTGCCCGCACCGGGTACTTCTCCGTGCGAGTAGTAAGTCGACGAAGCGGGTGTGCTGCGCAGTAAGCTCGAATTTCTGGAGTTGAGGCAATGCCAAAGCGGTGAAGCGGAGCGAGATGAGAATCCTTGAGCGCGGCAATTGCTGGCTTAAGAAGTGATTTTGCTGAGGAATCTTTATCGATTACCTCTTCAAAGAGCTGTTGGCCGATTGTGCACATAAGCTGCGAATCAACGTCAGCGCCGATTTTGATTTCAGCATCATGGAGCCAGGTTGCAAGCGGATGGTCGTAGCTTTCGATGGCATACGAGTAATCGCCACGACCTGGAATTGTGATGTCAGCCGTGAAGCGATCGCCACCTTGCCAGACCTCGTGCATGACAACGCGTGAGATTTCTTTTCCATCAGAGTCGAAGAGAACTACATCTGCACCGAGTTGATCATGGCCTTCGCGAAAGATTGTTGCAGTAACCGGAAAGGATTCACCAGGGATTGCCTTCACCGGTACAAATTCTCCCCCGAAGAAAACTGCGGGGGAGATATCTGTTACTGGAATTCGATTAATCAGCCTGAACCCTCTGTGTTTCCTGCCTCTGCCGCGGTGACATCGAAGATACGGTACTTGTTAATAGCTTCGGTGACAATAGATTCCTTAATCTCACCCGCTGCTGCAAGTCGGGCCAAAGTAGCGACAACAATTGATTCTGCATCAACCTTGAAGTGGCGACGGAGTGCTCCACGAGTATCAGAGAGACCAAAGCCGTCGGTACCGAGAGCGTAGAAGTCATTCGGAATCCATGGCGCGATTTGATCTTGAACAGCGCGCATAAAGTCTGAAACAGCAACCACTGGACCTTCAGCGCCCTTGAGCTTAGAAGTTATGTAAGCAACCTTCTTATCTGCTGGGTTGAGTAAGTTATGGCTATCGACTTCTAGGCCATCACGACGTAGTTCGTTCCATGACGTCACTGACCAGACTGAAGCCGAAACGTCCCAATCCTTCTGCAAAAGCTCTTGTGCTTTCAGCGCCCAGTTAACTCCAACGCCCGATGCGAGAATCTGTGCATTCTTCTTGCGCTGCTTCTCGCCTGACTTGAGGAGATAGATACCGCGGAGCAATCCATCGACATCGAGATTCTCTGGCTCTGCTGGCTGTTGATATGGCTCGTTGTAAACAGTGAGGTAGTAATAAATGTTTTCGCTGTTTTCGCCATACATACGACGAAGTCCATCTTTGAAGATATGTCCGAGCTCGTATGCAAATGCTGGGTCATATGCAACAACAGCTGGGTTTGTTGCAGCGAGGAGATGTGAATGACCATCTTCATGCTGAAGACCTTCGCCGTTAAGTGTTGTACGTCCAGCAGTTGCTCCGAGAACGAATCCGCGGACCATCTGATCAGATGCTGCCCAGAAAGCATCACCTGTGCGCTGGAAACCAAACATGGAGTAGAAGATGTAGATAGGAATCATAGGTTCGTCATGGGTTGAGTATGAAGAACCCACTGCGGTAAAGGAAGCTACAGAACCTGCTTCGTTAATACCTTCGTGAAGAATCTGGCCTGCCGTTGATTCCTTGTAAGACAAGATGAGTTCGCGGTCTACAGATGTGTACTGCTGACCGTGAGGTGAGTAAATCTTGAGTGATGGGAACAATGAATCAAGACCGAATGTGCGAGCCTCATCAGGAATGATGGGAACAAGGCGCTTTCCGATGCCTTCATCCTTTACAAGGTCCTTCAACATACGAACAAATGCCATCGTTGTAGCAACTTCTTGCTGACCCGATCCGCGCTTGACTGAGTCGTAGACAGAATCTGGAGGAGTTGGAAGTGGTTTTGATGCAGCGCGGCGACGTGGAACGGTTCCACCAAGTTCGGCGCGACGTTCTGCAAGGTACTTCGCCTCAACTGAATCTGCAGCAGGTTTGAAGTAAGCAGGTGTGTACTTATCAAGTGCGCTATCTGGAAGCGGAATCTCAAGACGATCACGGAATTCTGTGATGTCTTCGAGAGTCATCTTCTTCATCTGGTGCGTTGAGTTACGCGCTTCGAAGTGCGAACCAAGTGTCCAGCCCTTGACTGTCTTTGCAAGAATGACAGTTGGCTTTCCATTGTTCTGTGTTGCAGCTAAATAAGCAGCGTAGAGCTTGCGGTAATCGTGTCCACCACGCTTCAAGCCCCAGATGTCATCGTCCGACCAGTTTGCAACCATTGCAGCAGTGCGTGGATCTTTACCAAAGAAGTGTTCGCGGACGTACGCACCGCTCTCACCCTTAAATGTTTGGTAATCACCATCAAGAGTTGTATTCATGATGTTGACGAGTGCGCCCTCATTATCTTGGGCAAGAAGCGGATCCCACCCGCGACCCCAAATAACCTTAATGACATTCCAGCCTGCGCCACCGAAGATTGATTCGAGCTCTTGAATTATTTTGCCGTTTCCGCGAACAGGACCATCAAGACGCTGCAAGTTACAGTTAACGACGAATGTGAGGTTATCTAGCTTCTCGCGCGAGGCGAGTCCGATTGCACCCAGTGTGTCGACCTCATCCATTTCGCCATCACCTAAAAATGCCCAGACGCGCTGATCTGAAGTGTCTTTGATTCCGCGGTTGTGCAGGTAACGGTTGTAACGCGCTTGGTAGATTGCATTGAGTGGACCGATGCCCATTGACACTGTTGGGAACTGCCAAAAATCTGGCATCAATCGTGGGTGTGGGTAAGAAGAAAGCCCTCCACCTTGATGGGAAAGTTCTTGACGGAATCCATCGAGCTGGTGCTCAGTGAACCGTCCTTCCAGAAATGCACGTGAATACATTCCTGGAGATGCATGTCCCTGGAAGAAGACTTGATCTCCGCCACCTGGGTGATCTTGACCGCGGAAGAAGTGGTTGAAGCCGACTTCGTATAAAGATGCAGATGATGCATAAGTAGAGATGTGTCCGCCGACTCCGATGCCAGGGCGCTGTGCTCGGTGCACCAACATCGCAGCGTTCCAGCGAACATATGCGCGGATACGGCGTTCGATATCTTCATCACCAGGGAACTGTGGCTCGGCCTGTGGTGTGATGGTGTTGATGTAATCAGTTGTACGAAGATTTGAAATTGGAACGTTGCGCTCATGTGCGCGCTTTAAGAGTGCGAGCATCAAGAATCGTGCACGTACTGGGCCGGCCGCCTCGAGCGCGGCATCGAGCGACTGTTGCCACTCGAGAGTTTCCGTAGGATCAGTATCAACTAACTGATTGAGAAGGTAATCCGCCTGGCCCTGGAATTCGCTCATGGTGCTTATTCTCGCGCGGAAGGACCCTCCAGGCAAAATGGATAGGCGTGAATCCCATTACCCCTTGCGCAACCGGCCAGTATCTACTGCACTTATCCCGTGGCAGTGCGCATGGGCTTTGAGCCAGGAGAGCTAGTACTCGAGATTGGCAGAGGAGCCGACTCTGACGAATCACTTCGCTCTGCTATATCTGCCATCACCGGTACCGAGTTCGTTGAAGACCACACTTCGGAAGTCGTCGATGCAGTCATCATCTGGTGGCGCGATGGAGATGGCGAGTTAGAAGATGAACTCGTAGATGCACTTACTTATCTCTCAGAGTCGGGGTCAATTTGGATTCTGACTCCCAAGGCAGGAAGAAGCGGCCACGTCGAACCAAGTGATATCCAAGATGCAGCTCCCAATGTCGGACTATCACAAACATCAACTCTTTCGGCAGCAACTGATTGGAATGCAACTCATCTGGTGGCAAGGAGAAGCGTCAAGCGATAGGTTTTCCCCATGACTATTGATATCGGTTCTGCAGCTCCAGATTTTGAATTAAAAGACCAAAACGGAAACGTCGTTACTCTCTCTTCATATAAGGGCAAGAAGAATGTTGTTCTCCTCTTTATTCCTTTCTCATTTACAGGAACATGTACTGGCGAACTCTGTGCGATGCGCGATGATCTTTCAGCATTTCAAAACGACAATGTCGAACTTCTAGCGGTCTCATGCGATTCAATGTTTACTCAGCGAGTATTTGCAGAGCAAGAGGGTTACAAGTTCCCAGTTCTTTCTGACTTCTGGCCACATGGTGAAGTTGCCAAGGCATACGGAATCTTCGACGAAGCTCGCGGTTGTGCACTGCGCGGTACTTTTGTGATTGATAAAGAAGGAATCGTGCGCTGGCAGGTAGTCAATGGTTTGGGCGATGCTCGAAGCAATGATGACTACAAGGCAGCGCTCGCCGCTCTTTAATAAATTTAAAGTGGCTTAATTGCAATCACCTCAACCCCACCAATGGAGTTGAGGACGCTCACTAAATCAGATGGATCTGTGCCTGGCACAGCGACAGTAATGTCGTCATACCCCTTGCCATCTTCTGCCTTAATGACAACGAGCTCGCGAATATCGCAGCCAGCCGCACCAATCGCTGAGGCGATCGCTCCGAGGGAGCCTGGGCGGTCTGGGAGCGAAATCTGCATTTGGAAGAGTGCCATAGCCCTAACTTTAGCCTTCACCCGTTACGAGCGGATTACCGTTTTCGCACTTTCGCGTGAATAAAGTAGTATTCGCGAGCAGTACAAGCCGGGTGGTTAGCTCAGTGGTAGAGCGTCTCGTTTACACCGAGAATGTCGGGGGTTCGAAACCCTCACCGCCCACGGTCACAGAGTTCTCGTCACCTTTAACTTTCGAGAGAAGATTTATTTAACCTTCTTGTACCCTGTAGGACAGACTGGCTTTCGCCCCGTGACAACCTTCAGCGTTTTGCTTTTCTTACATTTAATAAGTGTCAACGGCGAGGTATTTGCTGCGCGAAGCACGATTCTCGGTGAAGAGAAGTGGAATCCAGAAGCAACCAAAATAATCTTTCCATCCGCGTGAGAGACCTGTGTAGTGGCGACCAGTTGAGCCCCTTTGTCATCAAGAATTTGCACTTCAAGTTTCGGTGATTTCGTTAGTGTGTTTCCTGGAAATTTACAATTAAGGAAGTTATCTGTTGTCCAAAACTTGAAGTAGCCCGTATTGAGTTTGCCAGTGCTGGTGAAATGCGGAGCTAAAACACCAAACTGCAAAGTTTGTTCTTTGACATCCCAACTAGGTTCGCCAGTTTCATTCGTGTTATTCGATTGAACGGTAAAACCCTGATCTGCACAGATCGGTGGCCAGAAACTATGTTTTGCATCTATTCCTGCATGATGCATAAATATGTCGAACAAAATTCCGTCGTAGTCAGCGTTCTCCTTGCCTGCTGCGAGAGCCTGACTGGTTGAGCCATTAAAACTTGAATATGGCAAACCTTTGCCCTCGAAAGTCCATCGATGCCCGCCAGGTATTTTTTCATCCTGGAAATCGGATTCATACATCTTTAGTTGGACACTCTGAGGACGTAGCCAAGATGTTCTTGCTTTAATTCGAACTTTTGTATCTAGCGGGTTTGGAACATTAATTAATATGCGCATTGCAGCGCCATATTGAATATCAGTATCAGAGTTCTTCCAGATAATTGAGTTTATAGAGTCAAGGCTTGCATAAACTCTGATAGTGGTCCCTTTTGCCACCCAATTAGCATTGCTATAGAAGTGAGTGTTGCCATTTGGATCCACCACTGTGTTTATGGAGTCATAATTTTTAAGTTCAGCATCATAGTAAGTTCCGTCCTCACCCACTAAACCCACCGACTCAATGCAATTCATCGAGGTTGGGAGCTCGCATTTATCCATTGTGTACGAAGCTGGAGCCGGGGAATCCACAAATCCAACGCCATCTATGGAATTTGCTGTTTGAGTAGATGTAAACGTCATGATCGCGATTGCAAATATGCCTACATATTTCTTCATAACAACATGCTAATAAGTTTTTTGCTCCAAAAAGTGACATGACAAGTCATTTTTACGGACTATCCAATGAGTTGCTGTAATGCTGGATTATTTACAGGCACTCAGTGATGGCTCATCAGAGGAACGGATCGCCGCTATTTCAACGGAATGCGATACTGAACTTTCCCTGACTCAGATATATAGCTGTCATAGAGTTTGCGGGCAGTCGCATTACTTCTATCAGTATTCCAATAGAGGCGCTGGCAATCATTTGCGACTGCGATCCTCTTTACCTCGTCAATGAGCGCTCGACCTAGGCCGGCCCCTCGGACTTCTGGATTAACAAATAAATCTTCCAGATAACAGACGGAGGTCTCTGCCCATGTTGAATTTTGATACGAGTAATGAGTCATGCCTTGGATCTGGCCATCGTAAATAACAGCTAATCCATATTGATTGTAATCGGGATCCAGAATCCGATTCCAAGTGAGTTGGTAGATGGATTCTGGAAGTTCGGCTTTGTAAAATTCTATATATCCTCGCCAAAGCTCTTTCCACACTGCATGGTCTTCTGCTTTGAGTGCTCTTACTATCGCGTTACCCATGCTCGGAGTCTAAGTCCCTCCCGACAATGGGTTTCTCTCTTTCATTTTCTAGTTTCATCTCGTTGTATCGCATCAAAGTAAAGTCGGCTTGAGTCCTGATTGTTTCATCTAAAGATTGAGCGGCCTGCTTCAATGGAATAACAATCTCCTCGCCAATCGCGCATAAGAATCTAGTCAGCGCGAATTGGATGTCAGAGTCTCCCCGGCCCAATTGAGTTATCAACTTAGCCACAAGTAAAGGTTTTTCGGATTCGGGAACCAAGACAGATGCAGCCCGCCAAGCTGTTGTCGCAACAGCATCATCTAAATCAAAGAAATGCTCATCGGTAATGAGCGGGAAGTTGTCTTTATTTCCGATTTTGGAAAGAGTATGAATTGCTTGGCTTCTTGCGAGAGGATTCTTCGAGTTCAGCTCGAATTTTAATCGCTCAACAACTGCAGGAATGTCATTACGCATCAAGGCCCACGAGAGGGTGTCTCGCACAAAGAAATCTGGTTCATGAGCACATTGCGAGACCAGAATGTCGATGTACTCAAATTCCGGGTAAGTGCCAGCGGCAAGTGCAGCCTTGAGCCGAACAGATTGGTCAGGCGATGATAAAAGTGCCTGCAAAGTCGCCATTACAAAACCGTATCAGTTAACCTTGCTACATGCGCTTTATTATCTTTGTGATCGACGGTCCCAATAATCCTGCTAGCCCAGATGAAATGCAGCAGATTGATGCATTCAATGAAAAGCTTCAGAACAACGGCCACTGGATAACGGCTGCGGGCATCCAGCCAGGATCATCGGCGACGCTAATTGATAACCGTGCTGGGAAAGGTGATGTAAGGCAAGGATCTCTCTTTGATTCACCTGAATACTTCAGCGGTTTCTGGATTATCGAAGCTGATACTCCAGAAGTAGCTTATGAGTTAGCGCTCGAAGGTTCACAATGCTGCAATCGCAAAGTCGAACTTCGCCCTTACATCAGGTAAGTAGATGGCTATTCTCAACAAAGATATGACGATGTGCATATCTATAGCTGCTAGACCCAGCAACGTGGGGACTAGGTTTCATAACTATCTTTACGAGCAATTGGGCTTGAATTTCGTCTATAAAGGTTTTGCTGTCGATGATGCCATCGGCGCTGTGCAAGGAGTTCGAGCACTAAAAATACGTGGCGCAGCAGTATCTATGCCACACAAAGAATCGGTAATTCCACTTCTCGACGAGCTCGATGAATCCGCTGCCACTATCGATGCCGTGAACACCATTGTTAATACAGATGGTTATCTCAAGGGCTATAACACCGATTATCAGGCGGTGAAAGAGGCAATTAATAAGCGGAATATCCCAAAGAAGAGCGCAGTGATCGTACGAGGCTCAGGGGGAATGGCAAAAGCGGTAGTTGCTGCTTTCAAGAATAGTGGATTCGAAAACCTAACAATCTACTCACGCAATCGAAGTAGCGGCCAGGCTCTCGCTACAAAGTATGGCTATCAATGGCTGAATGAGAATCAATTATCAGAGCTGAACTCCGGGGAAGTCCTAGTAAATGTCACACCTCTTGGCATGGAAGGTGGCAATGAAGGTCAATTGTCATTTACTGCATCGCACATTCAAGCAGCGTCAGTAATTCTAGAGGTGATAGCAGTGCCAGCCCTCACTCCACTAGTCGAAATCGCAACCGAAGAAAATAAGGAAATTATTACTGGAATGGAAATTCTGGCAGCCCAAGCAGCCATTCAATTCGAACTTTATACCGGCGTTACTCTCTCAGAAGAACTCATCAGTAGCGCAACCGCATTCTCGCGACTAGAGTGAGGTTGTTGAGAGGCGGGTTGTCATGAAAATTGAATTTGATAATAAAACTGGAGCAACCGTCCTTGTAATTGCCTTACTCTTCTTTGGTCTTGGCTTTGCAATCAACAATGGTGAAGATCATGACGGGGTGATGGGCAACATGCACGGCAACACCGTCAATAACTCTTCCTACAGCGCGAGTGACATTATGTTTGCCCAGATGATGATCCCTCATCACCAGCAGGCGATTGCAATGTCGGATCTCGCACTGGTCAATTCTCAAAATCCCGACATTTTCGCCCTAGCTCAACAAATCAAGTCTGCGCAAGCGCCAGAAATTGCACAGATGAAGAGCTGGCTCACAGCCAACGGCACAACGCTTATGGGCGCTCACGGAATGTCTATGGAGGGCATGCTCACTGACGCCGAACTTTCTGATTTGAAGATGACTACAGGCAATTCTTTCGACAAGTTATTTCTTAAGGGAATGATTGCCCACCATCAAGGTGCGCTCACGACGGTGGCGATGATTGCAAATAGCGATAATTCTGAAGCCAGGCAGCTAGCAAAGAATATAAAGACTTCTCAATCAGCGGAGATTGAGTTAATGAAGAAGTACCTCGCATCTATGACATAGGAGGTGAAAACTATGATTTCACCAGCTTGGCAGGAAATTCTCCAGACACTTTCCAATGATGCAGAGATTGAAACGAACCCAGATGCATTTTGTGAGCATGTGGTAGAAATCGCTCGACCACTGCTTGAATTAGAGACGATAATCCTTTTTGAACAGATTGATGATTCAACTTTGGATACTAAAGCCAGAACCGGACCAGTTTATGGCAATCTTGTTGGCAATCGATTCTTGAAATTCAATCGAAGCTCGCCGATGGGAGAGGCATATCGGTTGCAACAACCTCACGCTTGGGGAGACTGTTCAAGGCTACTCACTGAGTTTCCTGAACTTTCATACTGGCCTCGCATGCTTCATGGAG
>NZ_JBJTMK010000097.1:0-7364 GCF_046070465.1 Candidatus Planktophila sp.
CTCAAGGCGATGCTCGATGCATGGTTCGCTGGAGATTCAGCAAAGGCCCTTGAGATTCATCATAAGTCCCATTGCAGCCTTAGTAAGAATTGCACCTTGCGTGCGGAACGTTCCGGTAAATACTGGAAGCAACTTTTGATGAATCTCAAGCGCCTGAGCGGAATCTCCAGCGAACCATGCGTCGAGCATCGCCTTGAGTTCGGTACCAACTGTGTGGCCACAGACAGAGACGAAGCCAACCGCACCAACCGCAAGGAGTGGAAGGTTGAGAATGTCATCACCTGAGTACACAGGAATGCCGCAACGCTGGATTACCCATGAAGTGCTCGCACTATTGCCCTTAGCATCTTTGAGAGCGACGATATTGCTGACGCTATCAAAGAGACGGCAGATAGTGTCGTTTTCAATTTCAATGCCTGTGCGACCTGGAATGTCGTACATCATGATCGGCAAATCAGTTGCGGCAGCGACTGCGCGGAAGTGCGCTTCTACTCCGGCTTGCGGTGGCTTGTTGTAATAAGGAACTACAACGAGAAGACCGTCTGCTCCAGCTTCTTGTGAACGCTTAGCTTGTTCGACGGTGTAGGCAGTTTCGTTATCGCCAGCACCCGAGAGAACTTTGATGTTGGGACCGACAACGCTTTTAACAACGCGGATGATCTCGAGTTTTTCAGATGACTTTGTGGTTGGTGCTTCACCGGTCGTGCCGTTTACAGCAATGCCATCGTGGCCATTATCGACTAAGTGCTGAGCAAGAGTGGCAACGCCATCCCAATCGATAGAGCCATCCTTATTGAAAGGGGTCACCATTGCGGTGAGAAGGCGTCCGAATGGTGCATTGATACTCATGGCGGGAATCTTATCGGTTATGGCGCGACGCGACCAGATTTTTCGAAGGCGGCATAGGTAAGAGGCATCAATTTCGCAAATTCTGCCTCCATCTTCTCTGCAACCATCTCAATTTCGCGCTGCGGGTAGCTTGGAAAGTGTGATCCTTCACGTGATGTGCGTAGTGATAGGAAGTTCATCAAGGCACGTGCATTCATGGTCACATACATTGAAGAATATGTAGCAACAGGCAATACGGCACGTGCTACTTCACGAGCGATTCCTGCATCCAACATTGTCTTGTAAGAATCGTAAGCAACAACATATGCCTTCTTCATCGCTTCCACTGTTGTCTGGAATTGTTCTGTTGTGCCTGGAACGAATTCGTATGCGCCTGTCTTACCGATTTGAATCAAATTGCGATCAGCGTTAGGGATATAGAAAACTGGCTTCAATTCACGATATCGGCCAGACTCTTCGTTGTATGACGCAATGCGGTGGCGCATGAATTCGCGGAAGACGAAGATGGGTGCTGAGATAAAGAATGTCATTGAGGTGTGCTCAAACGGTGAACCATGGCGTTCGCGAGCCAAGTAGTTAATCAACCCTGCTGAACGAGCTGGATCTTCACCGATCTCATCCATCGACTGCTCGCCTGCTGTCGATACGCGAGCTGCCCAGATGACATCAGCATCGCTCGCGCTTGCCTTGATGAGCTCTACTGAGACATCGTCGCGGAAAATAATCTCTTCATGGGCGCCCAACTCTTGGCTATTTTGCTCAGACATGGTCGCACCTTATCTAGCCACCCCCCTCGAATCTCGGTAACCATGGGGCAGAATGTCCGCGTGTCCAACGTGAACCGCACCACCGCTGCAGCCTCTTTCAGCGTCTCCTTCACCGTTGGCCTCTATGGAATCGCATTTGGCGCTGCCGGAATCGCCGCCGGATTCTCGCTCTTACAAACCTGTCTCCTCTCATTGCTGACTTTCTCTGGCGCATCTCAATTTGCTGTTGTCGGAGTCTTAGGTGCAGGCGGTTCGGCGATTTCGGGAATCACCACCGCATCCCTTCTTGGAATTCGCAATGCGCTCTATGGATTACGTATGGCGCCGATCATGAGACTTAAAGGATGGAAAAGATTGGTTGGTGCACAGGTAACTATTGATGAATCCACCGGTGTCGCACTCGGTCAATCCGAACTCGGTGAAGGCGCAATGCGTCAGGGGTTCTGGTTAACTGGTATCGGTGTTTATCTCTTCTGGAATCTCTTCACCGTTGTTGGCGCTCTCGGCGCACAAGCCATGGGCGATCCAGCTGCGTGGGGACTTGATGCAGCTGTGCCTGCTGCATTTCTTGGGCTTGTCTGGCCAAGGCTTACAAATAATAAGGAACGGGCGCTTGCGGTCGCTGCCATGGCACTTTCGCTGGCTCTGACACCTTTTGTTGCGGCGGGAATTCCGATAATTAGTACCGCACTTTTAGCAGTAGTTTTTGGCTGGAAGGTGCGCACATGACTCAGCTGTGGATTGCAGTAATCGGCACCAGTGCTATCGCATTTGGATTGAAGTACTTCGGCCACAGCGTACCTGAGAAATATCTCAGCAATCCTCGCGCACTACGAATCAATACCCTGATACCGATTGCGCTTTTAAGTGCACTCGTTTCGGTACAGACGTTTGCCAATAAGAGCGCGCTAGTAATCGATCAGAGAATTGCGGGAATGACAGTTGCAGTCATAGCTCTCATGTTGAAGGCGCCATTTCCGGTAGTTGTACTTGGTTCAGCTGCAGCAAGTGCAGCTACATTTCATTTACTCTGAAATCACTCCAAGGGAAACTAACTTCGCCTTAAGGTCGTTATCTGATGGTTCAGTCATATGTGTTCCATCAGGGAAGACAATGACGGGAATTGACTGTGCTCCGCCGTTGATCTCAACAACCTTTGCAGCAGCAGTTGCATCTGCCTCAACATCGATATGTGTAATCTGGACATCGAGCTCTTCGAGAAGACGCTTTGAACGACGGCAATCTCCACACCAATCAGCGCCGTACATAGTGATATTTGTTGCATCAACCATTTGTAATCTCCTTACATGAACTTATCGAGGCCAACTGTCAGGCCAGGATGGGATGAAATCTCTCGAACACCGAGCAATACGCCCGGCATGAAACCTGCGCGATCAATAGAGTCATGACGAATCGTCAGAGTCTCACCCAGACCACCAAAGAGAACTTCCTGATGTGCAACGAGTCCGCGAAGTCGAACTGAATGGACAGGAACATCTCCTACATTGGCCCCACGTGCTCCATCGATTGATTCTGTGGTTGCATCAGGCATCGCAGGTAGCCCTGCGCGCTTACGCGCATCAGAGATGAGCGCCGCTGTACGTGCTGCGGTACCAGATGGGGCATCAACTTTGTTCGGATGGTGAAGTTCAATAATTTCAGCTGATTCAAAGTATTGAGCGGCCTTCTCTGCAAACTCCATCATCAAGATTGCTCCGATAGCAAAGTTAGGCGCAATTAGGACACCTGACTTGCTCGATGCGAGAGCTTTCTCGAGAGTTGCAATGCGATCTGCGCTAAATCCTGTCGTGCCGACAACTGCATGCATATTGTTCTTGATAAGGAATTCAAGGTTTGCCATCACCACATCTGGCGTCGTGAAATCTACGACGACCTGCGCGCCTGCGCTGACAAGAGCATCGAGTGCATCACCTTGATCAAGAGCTGCTACGAGCTCGCAATCTGGCGCTCCAGTGACGGCCTTAACGACCTCAGAACCCATGCGACCACGTGCACCTAGTACGCCTACTTTGATCATGAGTTCAACACCTTCTCAAACTTGGATGGATTCTTAAATGGTCCAACAAGAGCAAGGGTAGGTGTTTTAGTGAGATACTCGCTAGCTATTTCGCGAATGTCTTCTGCGCTTACGCGTGAGATTGCCTTCAAGATGTCATCGAAATCCATCACCTGCCCATAAACAATTTCGTTCTTGCCGATACGGCTCATGCGTGAACCAGAATCTTCTTGGCTTAATACCAACGAACCCCGGACTGCACCCTTGGCGCGTTCGATCTCCTCATGAGTCATGCCGTTATCGGCTACATCTGCCAACACTTCGCGAATAATTTCAACGACCTCAACTGCCTTTGTTGGATTGCAGCCTGCATAGAATCCGAGCGTTCCGCTGCCGGCAAATTGTTGTGCGTATGCATAAACAGAATATGCGAGTCCGCGCTTTTCACGGATCTCTTGGAAGAGTCGTGATGACATTCCCCCACCGAGAGCTGCAGACATCACGCCCATGGCAAAGCGGCGACTATCTGCACGTGCAACGCCTTCCATGCCGTAGAGCATGTGAGCTTGTTCAGTCTTGCGATACATCAATCCGACTGGAGTCTGTGGACCCTTTTTGATTGGCGTATTCGGACGAATGTTTGGCGTGCCAACAACATCAAGGAAGTTATCGCGAGAGAGCGCTTCTTCCACCATGGCGACGACGCGTTTGTGCTTAATGTTGCCAGCTACTGCGACAACGAGATCTGACGGTTGGTACTTCTTCTTGTAATAGTTAAAGACTGTGTTGCGTGACATCTTGTTGATGCTCTCGATTGTGCCCAGGATGGGACGGCCAATCTGAGTATCGCCGTAATAAGTGTCGCTAAAGAGATCGTGAACAAGATCTGATGGATCATCATCGCGCATGGCGATTTCTTCGAGAACGACCTTGCGCTCGGCGTCGACATCAAGTGCCGTGACAATCGAGGATGTAATCAGGTCGCTGACGACATCGATAGCCATCGGTAAATCTGTATCAATCACACGTGCGTAAAAGCAGGTGTACTCCTTCGAGGTGAAGGCATTCATCTCGCCACCGACAGATTCGATAGAAGATGAAATCTCTAACGCCGTACGTGACTTAGTGCCTTTAAACAGTAAGTGCTCAAGAAAATGAGAAGCACCGGCCGTAGCCGGTGCTTCATCACGTGAACCCACATTGACCCAGATGCCAACAGCCGCGCTTCGAACAGAGGGAACTTCCTCTGTAACAATGCGCAGACCGCTGGAGTGGACCGTTCTCTTAACAGACATTACTCAGCTGAAGCAGCGCCTTCTTCGAGAACTGGAACGAGAGATAACTTGCCCTTTGGATCGATCTCGCCGATCTCAACTTGGACCTTATCTCCGACCTTCATGACATCTTCAATGTTCTCAATTCGCTTTCCGCCATGCATCTTGCGAATCTGTGAAACGTGAAGGAGTCCATCCTTGCCCGGCATCAACGATACAAATGCACCGAATGTGGCGAGCTTGACGACAGTTCCGAGGTAACGCTCTCCGACCTCAGGCATCTGTGGATTTGCAATTGCATTGATCTGCGCACGCGCAGCCTCTGCAGATGGTCCATCAGTTGCACCGATGTAGATAGTTCCATCTTCTTCGATGGAAATCTCAGCGCCGGTCTCATCCTGAATCTGGTTGATGATCTTGCCCTTAGGGCCGATTACTGCGCCAATCTGATCAACAGGAATCTTGACCGAGATGATGCGAGGAGCAAATGGGCTCATCTCATCCGGAGCATCGATTGCCTCGTTCATCACATCTAGAATCTTCAAGCGAGCTTCTTTAGCTTGGAGGAGCGCTCCCTGGAGAACTGCTGCTGGAATGCCATCAAGCTTTGTATCGAGCTGGAGAGCTGTAACGAAGTCCTTTGTTCCGGCAACCTTAAAGTCCATATCTCCGAAGGCATCTTCTGCACCGAGGATATCTGTCAATGCAACGTATTCAACCTTGCCGTCGACATCATCTGAGATAAGACCCATTGCAATACCTGCTACTGGAGCCTTCAGAGGCACACCAGCTTGAAGCATTGAAAGTGTCGATGCACAGACTGAACCCATTGATGTTGAACCGTTGGATCCGAGTGCTTCAGATACCTGACGGATCGCATATGGGAACTCTGCGCGAGTTGGAAGTACAGGAATCAAAGCACGCTCTGCAAGTGCACCGTGGCCGATTTCGCGTCGCTTTGGTGTACCAACACGACCTGTTTCACCAGTTGAATATGGTGGGAAGTTATAGTTGTGCATATAACGCTTTGATGTCTCAGGGCTCAAAGTATCGAGCTGCATCTCCATCTTAAGCATATTAAGAGTTGTGATTCCAAGAATCTGTGTCTCACCGCGCTCGAAGATTGCTGAACCATGAACACGAGGAATGACCTCTACCTCTGCAGACAATGGACGGATGTCACGAAGACCGCGACCATCGATACGAATCTTGTCGCGAAGTACGCGCTGGCGTACAAGCTTCTTTGTCACAGAACGGAATGCTGCTGAAACTTCCTTCTCGCGGCCTTCAAACTGTGCTGCAAGCTTCTCTTTGACTGCATCTGAAATCTCGTCGATCTTTGTCTCACGCTCTTGCTTACCTGAGATTGTGAGCGCATCTGCGAGAGTCTTTGAAACCTCTGCATATACAGCGTCATAAGCATCTGCCTGGTAATCAAGGAAAACTGGGAAATCAGCAGTTGGCTTTGCAGCAACTGCTGCAAGCTTTGCTTGAGCATCGCAGAGTACCTTGATAAATGGCTTTGCTGCATCAAGTCCTTCGCCGACAATCTCTTCCGTTGGAACAACTGCTCCATCCTTGATGAGTTCGATTGTCTCTGAAGTCGCTTCAGCCTCAACCATCATGATTGCAACATCGTCTCCAGATACGCGACCTGCAACGACCATGTCGAATACAGCCTTATCAAGCTGTGAGTGGTTCGGGAATGCAACCCACTGACCTTCGATAAGCGCAACGCGCACTCCACCGATCGGACCAGAGAATGGAAGTCCTGCAAGCTGTGTAGATATTGATGCTGCGTTGATCGCAAGTACGTCGTACATGTGATCAGGGTTGAGTGCCATTACTGTCACAACAATCTGAACTTCGTTACGAAGACCCTTGACGAAAGATGGGCGCAATGGACGGTCGATCAAACGGCAAGTAAGGATTGCCTCTTCTGATGGACGGCCTTCACGACGGAAGAATGAACCCGGAATCTTTCCAATTGAATACATCTTCTCTTCAACATCCACTGTGAGTGGGAAGAAGTCGAATTGATCCTTAGGTGTCTTTGATGCTGTTGTTGCTGAGAAGATCATTGTGTCTTCATCGAGATATACAGCTGCAGCTCCTGCTGCCTGCTTTGCAAGGCGACCAGTTTCAAACTTGATCTCGCGCTTGCCGAACTTTCCGTTATCGATAACGGCTACTGATGACTTTACGTCTTGACCCTCCATAGGGCGCTCCTTTGTTTAAGTCAGCGCACCACAAGAGGCAAATGAATCTTCGATCGAAGTCCACGAAAATATTTTCTGAATCAGCTTTTCGTGAGCCACTACCGAGGACCATTTATCCTCGTGGGCGCTGATGCTCCAGTCGGGCTGCCGTGTGCAACCCAACTTTCCTACCAAGTACTACTTACTATTTATTTTTAATTTTATTTCTAAAGATGACCAACGATTAGCGGCGGATACC
>NZ_JBJTMK010000098.1:0-19577 GCF_046070465.1 Candidatus Planktophila sp.
TGAACTTACGTAAACGATATTCAAATGTAACAAACAAAGATGTAGATATATGGTCAAACTTAAAAAAATTTCCCTACTCGTTCCAACCACCGTCACCGGATTCTGCCGGTTGTTGATCGCCGTAGGGAGAATCAGGAACATAGCCAGCAGGAGCTGTTGCAGGAGCAGAGCTCGCTGTCCAATCGCGTGGCTGTTGGCTCTCTGCCATATCAAAGAATCGCGCAAAGTGAAGTTGTGCCGAGACGGTAATGGTTCGAGTTGGACCGTTACGGTGCTTAGCAACGATTAAATCTGCCTCGCCTGCGCGGTTCTGTGAGTCATACATATCTTCTCGGTGCAAGAGAATTACAACGTCGGCATCCTGTTCGATAGAACCAGATTCGCGAAGGTCAGACAACATCGGTTTCTTATCGGTACGTTGCTCGGGGCCACGGTTGAGCTGAGAGATAGCAATAACAGGCACATCAAGCTCTTTCGCCATCAACTTAATTTGGCGAGAGAAGTCCGAGACTTCTTGTTGACGGTTTTCCACGCGCTTACCGGAAGTCATCAGCTGCAAGTAGTCGATCACAATAAGTTTGAGATCATGACGCTGCTTAAGACGTCGCGCCTTTGCACGGATCTCCATCATGGAAAGATTGGGTGAATCATCGATAAAGAGTGGTGCATCAGAGATCTCACCCATACGACGAGCAAGTTTTGCCCATTCGTCATCAGAGAGCTGACCTGAACGAATATTGTTAAGACCTACACGCGCTTCAGATGACAACATACGCATTGTGATTTCAGACTTCGACATTTCGAGGGAGAAGATGACAGAGGCTTTATTGTCATGAATTGCAGCATGACGAGCGATATCAAGGCCCAGCGTTGATTTACCAACCGCAGGACGCGCAGCAACGATAATCATGTTTCCTGGGTGTAAGCCATGTGTGAGTTTGTCGAGATCACGGAAACCTGTCATAACACCTTCTACGCCAGCACCTTTTGAGATTGCTTCAATCTCATCGAGTGCTTGTGGAAGGAGTTCGCTTAAAAGAACGTAATCTTCTGATGATCGACGTTCGGTTACTGCATAAATCTCTGCCTGTGCTGCATCGACTGCATCATCGACTTCACCATTTTGATCGTAACCAAGTTGAACAACTTTTGTACCAGCTTCAACAAGTCGGCGCATGATTGCGTGATCGAGAACAATCTTTGCGTAGTAACTTGCATTAGCAGCTGTAGGTACAGATGAAATCAAAGTGTGGAGATATGGTGCGCCACCGGCACGTGCAATTTCTCCGCGCTTTGTGAGTTCTGCAGCAACAGTGATTGCATCTGCGGGTTCGCCGCGACCATAGAGATCGAGAATCGCTTCAAAGATTAATTCGTGTGCAGGGCGATAGAAATCGCGTGAACGAAGAACTTCGACAACATCGGCAATCGCATCCTTGGAGAGCAACATTCCACCGAGAACTGATTGTTCTGCTTGAAGATCTTGCGGTGGAGTGCGCTCGAACTCGACCCCGACAGTGTTCTGCTGCGGGGCCTTATTCGATGGAAACTCTGCGATGCTCACGTGGGCAATAGTGGCTTCCACCTCCGACAAAAGCGACCTGGCCTGTGTGTAAGGCTGTGTGTAACTCGCCTATTCCTGTGTGGAGAGCTGGGGATAAAGTGTGGATAACTGTGGATATCGGTGGATAAGCCTCGTTATAAGCGTGGAAATCTGTGGATGTATTTACCTTCGAGCAATCTCATTTAATGAGAAAGGCCCGCCACTGCGAGGGTGACGGGCCTTTCCTACCAGAATTAAGCAGCTGTTACTGAGAAAGCTACAGTCGCGACAACATTGTGTCCGAGTGAGACCTTCACAGAGTAGTTACCTGTCTTCTTGATGTGACCTGTTGTCTTGATTGCGTGGCGATCGATATCAATCTTTGTTACAGACTTGATAGCTGCAGCGATGTCCTTGTCGGTAACTGAACCGAACAAACGTCCTGCTGTACCTGTCTTCACAGCAATGGTGACCTTAGCTGTTTCGAGAGCTGCCTTGATCTCCTTTGCATGATCGATATCGCGGATCTCGCGTGCAGCACGTGCACGGCGGATGCCTTCAATCTGCTTCTCTCCACCAAGTGTCCATGCAATTGCTGCACCACGTGGAAGGAGGAAGTTACGTGCATAACCATCTTTAACTGTTACAACATCACCGGCTACACCGAGTTTTGCAACTTCACGAGTAAGAATGAGTTTCATAGTCTCTGTCTCTCCTTATCGCGCTGAAGATGTGTAAGGCAGTAGTGCTACTTCACGGCTGTTCTTAACAGCTGTAGCTACTGCGCGCTGGTGTTGTGTGCATGCGCCTGTGACGCGGCGAGCGCGAATCTTTCCGCGATCTGAAATGTACTTGCGAAGTGTCGCAATATCTTTGTAATCGATATATGTGACCTTGTCGCGGCAGAAGCTGCAAGGCTTCTTCTTGAACTTCTTATTAAGAGCAGCAGCTTTTGCGCCTTTGTTCTTAACCTCTTTGAGGTTACGGTTATTTCTTGCTCCCATTATGGTGCTCCTTTTCGGGCCCTACTCCTTTTAAAAGTAGGAATGGTTGGTTATCGGATAGAAACCTTTTATTAGAAAGGTGGTTCGTCGGTTGTAGATGGAGATCCCCATCCACCACCGGCTGGTGACGTTGACGCCGCAGCCCATGGATCATCGTTGAAGTCAGCAGCAGGTGCTGAGAATCCGCCACCTGAATTTCCGCCTGCAGCGCGCTGGGTACGTGTGACCTTAGCTGTTGCATTGCGAAGTGATGGACCTACTTCATCAACTTCTACCTCAAAGACTGTGCGCTTTTCGCCTTCTTTTGTCTCATATGAACGTTGCTTGAGACGACCAGTAAGAATGACGCGCATTCCCTTGGTCAATGACTCTGCAACGTTCTCAGCAGCTTGACGCCAGATATTGCATTGAAGGAAGAGGCTCTCGCCATCTTTCCACTCGTTCGTAGCTTTATCTAAGTAACGAGGGGTTGAAGCAACGCGGAATTTAGCTACCGCTGCACCCGAAGGTGTAAAGCGAAGCTCTGGGTCGTCAACAAGGTTGCCGACTAATGTGATTGTTGTATCTCCTGCTGCCATTTTTTACCTTCTTTTCTGAGTTATCTACTGGTTGAGTCCGTGCTAATAAGTTACTCGCCTAGAGTGACAATTTCGGGAAGAAATCCCGAAGTTGTTGATTACTCGGGGCGCATCACCTTTGTGCGAAGGATTGATTCATTCAAGTTGAGCTGACGATCGAGCTCCTTGATTGCTGCAGGTTCGCAATTCATATCTGCAATTGCGTAGATGCCTTCAGCCTTCTTGTTGATTTCGAACGATAGGCGACGCTTGCCCCAAACATCGAGCTTGTTGACTGCGCCTCCGCTGTCCTTGATGATCTTGAGATATGTCTCAAGTGATGGTGTGACTGTACGTTCTTCTAGATCTGGATCAAGAATGATCATGAGTTCATAGTGACGCATGTGTTAACCCGACCTCCTCTGGACTAAGACGGCCACGGTATTTCCGTGACAGGAGGGTTAAAAGCCCTGACTTTTCTCGGCCGGTGGCCTTGGTTTCAGGAGGTCTAAGGGTAACTCTCGCCGCTAGAAAGGAGAAATTCACGCGGGATTAGGCAACCAATTCCGGAAGCCATTGGCTTCGGAATGTTCCCGAGGAACGGTGCCTTCTCGCCAGGGCTACAGCCAGGGCGATCGCTGCGGCGATGCGGAATAAAGCTATTGCCGCATATGCCTTTACTGGTAGACCAAAGTGCGCGCCAGTTAAGAGTGCAAGGTGTTGCCAAATCGCTAAGTGATAAGCAACTTCTGCAATCTGCCAGAACCAGAACCAAGAGAGATCGCGTTTATCGCGCAGAGCAAGAACTGCTAGCGGTGTTAACCAGAGAACATATTGTGGTGAATACACCTTGCTAACTGTCATCAGAACAATAAAGATGAATATGGAACTCTCTGCCAGCGAAAGTGTCTCTTTGGTCTGTAGCAAGAAGATTGCAACGACAGCAACACCGATGAGAAGAGTCAGAATTGCTAAGTAATTGATGTGGTTGAGATTAATCCCAAAGACACTGAGGGCATACCAGATTGATCCCCAATCAGCTTCGCGATGAAGATTGAGATCATAGAATCGCCACCAACCGGATGGTGTTGTCAGTGCAAATGGCATATTGATAGCAATGAAAGTACCAAGCGCGGTTGCGATATAACCGATTCCATTTTTTACTTCTTGCCTACGGATGTAGATAATCGCAATCGGGAGCAAGAGAACAATTGGAAAGAATTTCGTGGCGATTGATACGCCAAGAATTGCAGCACTTGCTAAATCTTCTTTTCGATCGAACCAATAAATCGCAAGCAGAGTTGTGACAATTGCCCAGAGATCCCAGTTGATAAAGAGCGACAAGATTCCACTCGGTGCAAGCGCATACAACAAAGCACTCTCTGGTTTTATTCGGTAGACCAATACCGTTGATGCAATAAATAACAAGGCGATGAGAATCGCGCTGAAGTTAAAGTAGCTCACCGGACCATCAGGTGAAATCTTTGCCGTTGCCCACATCACAACACCTTGCAGCGCTGGGTACTCAACTGCTTGATCTCCACCACTAAAAGCCCACTGACCCTTACCGAATGCGCGTTCACTCAAGAGCGCCGGTAGATCGCTATAACAAGCGTGAATGTATTGATCAGGCCCGGCCCAGACTGATTTTTCGCAATGGCTGAACTTCGCAAAAGAGAAGAGCGAAGCAATGATGGCAAAGAGGAGAATTACGCGAGTAGTAATGCGCATCGAGAGCGAAGTACTACTTTTTCTTCATTGATTGCTTGCCACCGCTGGTCATCACAATCGGATCAAGACCGCCGATATTGGCAGGTGCTGGAAATTCCATCACTGGTTGATCCTTCAGCGCACCCTTCATAAATGCAGTCCAGATACGTGCCGGGAAAGTTCCACCGGTAACGGATGTGAGTCCACCAATTCCGTTGAGAGATTCCGATGCGCTATCTCTAAAGAGCGCAACTGATGCTGCCAAGTTTGGTGTGTAAGCGCTAAACCAAGCAGATGCATTGGATTGAGATGTACCGGTCTTACCTGCTGCTGGTCGACCAAGGGCAAGAGCTGCGGCACCGGTTCCACCATTAACAACAGATTTCAACGCATAGGTGAGATCTGCCATGACTTCTTTACTAAATACCTCTTGAGTCTGTGCCTTGCCCTCGTAGAGAACGCCCTTATTGGGACCGATTACCTGAGCGACCAGGTAAGGCTTTGCGTAAATTCCGTTAGCTGCAAAAGTTGCATAGGCATTGGCAACATCAATCACATGTGGGCTTGCCACACCGAGTGATACGGAAGGTGTTGGCATCAATGCAACGCTCTCTGGAATACCTGCGCGGCGAGCAACGTCGACAACGCGATCGAGACCCGCCTTAATTCCGAGTGGAACATAGACGGTATTAACTGAATGCTGCGTTGCCGTCAGGAGGTCAATCTGACCCCACCCTTCGCCACCATAGTTATCTACTACGTACGGTTTTCCTAAATCATCAAATGTCTGTGGTGAATCGCCATTCCACATCGATGTCAATGGAATTCCCTGTTCAAGAGCTGCAACAAGTGCGAATGGCTTAAAGGTTGATCCTGCCAGAGCGATGGATTGTGTTGCATCGTTAAGTTGGCGTACTACATAGTCTTTTCCGCCATACATAGCGATGACTTCACCTGTTCCTGGCCGAATTGCAACTAATCCAATATGAAGATTTGTCGGTGCCTTCGCTGGATATAACTTGTTAACTGCATCGACTGCAGATTGTTGTGCACGTTGCTCAAGAGTTGTCTTGATGATGTAACCACCCACCATCAACTGCTCTTGGGTAAATCCAAGTTTGCTCAACTCTTTCTGAGCAGCATCAATGATGTAACCCTTGGGACCAGAGAGTGATCCACCAGTTGTGCGCGGTGAAACGGTTGGCATCTTCGCTGCCTTTGCATCCGCTGCGGAAATCCACTTCTCTTCCAACATACCTTGGATGACATAATGGAAGCGAGCTTCTAGACGAGCGAGATTGCGTGCTTTCTGTTCCTTGTCGCCGTAATCAGGATCGTAGAGTCCTGGTGAACGTAGAATCGATGCGATGACCGCTGATTGTGAAATCGATAATTGATTAGCGTTGCGATTGAAGTATTGCTGAGCAGCGGTCTGCACACCGTAAGAACCGCGACCAAAGTAAATGGTGTTGAGATAGTTTTCGAGAATCTGATCCTTTGTCATCGCATTCTCTAATTTAAGAGAGATAACAAGTTCTTTAATCTTTCTCTGAATACTGCGCTCGGGTGTTAAGAAGGCGGTCTTCGCATATTGCTGCGTAATCGTGGAACCGCCGCGACCCTTTCCAAGTGTTAATACATTGGAGAGAACCGCTTGGGTTAAACCTGTGATGCTGAAGGCGCGGTTAGAGTAAAAGTTGCGATCTTCTGCTGCCATCACTGCATAACGAAGGCGCAATGGAATCTTTGCCAGAGGAAGAATCTGTCGGTTCTGAGCACCTATGCGGCCAATCTCTTGACCGTTTGAGTATTGAATGACGGTCGCTTGGCTGTTGACGTATGCATTGGGATCTGGAATATCGACGGTAAACCAAGCGAGCGCGAAGAGAGTCGATCCGGCAACGAAGCCAAAACCAGCGAGAAATATGCCGGCGCGAATGAGCTTGGTTTTAATCACTTTCCAAGGTTACCGCTGAAGTCCTCATCCTCGAGGGTTCGTTGGCGACGTGGTGGCTTTCGCACACTGCCATCACCTAATAAATAGGTAGAACAGAGGTGATTCCACGAGCACTCACGGCATACCTCAACGATATAGACAGAGAATTCACCGAACTCTTTCTCCATCTCCAATAATTCAGCAGGACTCTTAATGCGACCTGAGTATTGGCCGAGTTGATCTCCGAATGTGTAACGCAATTCAACGAGCGCATCTTTCTTGCAGACGGGGCAGTTGCGGCCAGCTTTCTCACCATGAAACTTTGCAGCTCGCATCAAATATGGATCGGCATCGCAGGCATCAACAACTCCACGAAAGAGAGCAAGCAAAGTTGCGCGCTTATCGAGTGAATAATCGATGAACGCTCGCTCTGTTCTTGCCTTTGGCGCCATGGCGAGAAGAATATTCGTTAATTCGTCACTACGCTTATCGACGTGTTACCTCTAGGTGCCTCTGATCCAGTGAGTGCTTCTTTCTGGCAGTTGATCCGCGATCGACGCTTGAGACCTCTGCTGCGTACTCGCTGGACTGGCCAATTTACTGATGGAATCTTCCAGAGCGCTCTCGCCTCATTTGTTCTCTTCTCACCTGAACGACAAGCTTCTGCTTTAAGTGCCGCCGTTGCATTCGCAGTCGTTTTGCTGCCGTACTCAATCGTTGGGCCGATGGTCGGCACGTTGCTCGATCGATTCTCTCGCCAACGCGCAGTTCTCTTCTCAAACCTGACTCGCGCTCTCACACTTATCTATATAGCGACGTTGATCTTCCAAGGTCGCACGGGGGTAGAGCTCACGATCTTTGTTCTGGTGGCATTCGGCGTCAACAGATTAATTCTCGCTGGCTTATCTGCCGGGCTGCCACTCGTTGCACCGCCATCCTCTCTTATTGCAGCAAATGCTCTCGCTGTCACCGGTGGATCCGTCTGGGTGGTTCTCGGTGGTGGAATGGGCTTACTAATGAGGCGTTTTACCGATGCCATCACCACTGCAGATCACGCCGATGGGTACCTGATCCTCGCTGCGTCCTGCGGTTATCTCTTCGCAGCACTCTTTGCATCGTTGATGAAGAAATCAGAGATTGGGCCTGCACCTCACCAAGTTCGAAAGGCTTCTATCACTGAGGGTTTTATTGAAGTCCGCGAGGGCTTTAAGTTTCTCGCCATTCATCAAGATGCAGCGCGTGGAATTCTTGCAACAGCAATCCATCGTGGTGGAATTACAGCTTTAACATTGACTGCGTTGTTGCTCGAGCGCAATACATTTAATGATCCTGCAGATAGCGATGCAGGGCTTGCAGGCTTAAGCATTGCGCTCTCTTGTGCTGCAATCGGATTCACTATCGGAGCACTCGTAGCACCACTTGGTGTGCGATGGACAGGACGCCATCGATGGATGCGGTTATCGATGTTTGCTGCCATGGCAGGAACTCTGATTCTTGTTATCGACCGCAATCAGATTTTGCTTTGTCTTGCTGCATTTACCACTGGGCTCTTTGGTCAAGGAGTAAAAGTCACCAACGATGCATTGGTGCAATCAAAGATCAATGATGAATTCCGTGGCCGCGTCTTCGCTGTCTATGACGTTGTCGTCAATGGTTCGATTGTCGCATTCTCTATCATCGCCGCGCTATTGCTTCCGCAGAGTGGAGACTCCTGGTTGGTACCAACACTTGTTGGTGCAACTTACTTCCTTGTTGCAGCTGTGGTCTTGCGCCCTAGAAAGTTTTTTCTTAAGGGTGGCGACGTGAACGCCACCACTCCATAAGTTCTTCGGTAGCCTTCTCTTCACCGAGTGGGCCGTGCTCCATGCGAAGTTCCATGAGGAAATCGAGAGCCTTTCCAACATCAGCAGATGGCTTGATGTTAAGCAGCTTCATTACTTGTGCGCCGTCGAGATCGGGGCGAATCTTTGAAAGCTCTTCTTCTTCCATCAACTTGGCGATTCGTCCTTCGAGCCCGTCATAGGTACGAGATAGGCGCTCTGCTTTCTTAACATTGCGGGTAGTGCAGTCAGCGCGTGTCAACACATGCAGATGTGTCAGTAATTCACCGGCATCGCGTACATATCGGCGCACAGCAGAGTCAGTCCATTCGCCATCGCCATAACCATGGAAGCGAAGGTGTAGCGCAACCAGAGTTTCAACTGCATCGATAGTTTCATTATCGAAGCGGAGCGCCTTGAGTCGAGACTTCACTAAACGGGCACCAACAACTTCGTGGTGATGGAATGAGACTCCACCACCCGGGATGAGATTGCGGGTTTTTGGTTTTCCAATGTCATGCAAGAGTGCTGCTAATCGGTTGATGAGGTTTGGTCCACCCAGGCGGTCTTCTTGATTGATTGCCTGCTCGAGCACAGTGATGGAATGTTCGTAGACATCTTTGTGGTGATGATGTTCATCTACCTCAAGACGCAACTTAGGAATCTCAGGTAATACATGTTCTGCAATTCCAGTGTCGACAAGAATGGTAATTCCGATGCGTGGGTTTGGTGACATCAACATCTTTACAAATTCATCGCGTACACGTTCTGCAGAGATGATTGAAATTCGGCCAGACATATTGCTCATTGCGTCGACAACTTCTTTGTCGAGCGTAAAACCTAACTGGCTTGCAAAACGAGCAGCGCGCATCATGCGAAGTGGGTCGTCAGAGAAAGACTGTGTTGCACTTGCTGGTGTTCGTAAAACTCTCTGAGCAAGATCTTCGATACCATTAAATGGATCGATAAATTCTGGTGACTCGGTCGTGAGTTCAAGTGCCATTGAGTTAACCGTGAAGTCGCGACGCGATAAATCGCCCTCAATCGAATCGCCGTACTCGACGTCAGGATTACGTGAATCCTCTTCGTATTTTTCTGTGCGGTATGTGGTTACTTCAACCGTTGTATCGCCGCGCTTGCCTGCGATAGTTCCGAATTCAATTCCTGTATCCCAGACATTTTCTGCCCACACTTTTAAAATCTTCTTTGTCTCCAGTGGATGAGCATCTGTTGTGAAGTCGAGGTCATTTCCGAGTCGACCTAAGATCGCATCGCGAACCGGACCACCAACGAGGGCTAAATGAAAGCCCTTCTCTTTAAAGGCAGCTGCAAGTGAGCTGGCCAGGGGCGCCCGTTCGACCAAGGTCGCCAAAGCGAGCTCACGCCCTAAATTGGTCTTTGCATCACTCACAATAGATAAGCCTACTGTCGTAGGCTTGCTCCATGACCCCGGCACCTAGTGCGGGCAGCGAAGGTATTAAGAAGAAGCGTCGGCGCAAGCGTCCGGCGCATCGCTCCCCACAGAATTCACCTACCCAACCAGGTGGGCAACAAGTAAAGAAGACCCCCGCAAAGAAATCGCAGACCACGTATGCAAAGCGGGTCGATGAAGTCAGCGCTGGTGGATTGGTTATCGATACCACTGGAAAATTGGGTCTACTTATCGGCCGTCGCGATCAGAAGGATTCAACAGGTAAGAAAATTCTCTGGTCGCTTCCTAAGGGACACATTGAGGCGGGTGAGACTCCCGAAGAAGCCGCTCTTCGCGAAGTTGCTGAAGAGACAGGCATTCAATCAACCATTGAAAAATCACTCGGGATCATCGATTTCTGGTTTATGGCAGGCGGAAAGCGCATCCATAAAACGGTTCATCACTATCTCTTCCGTGAAAGCGGCGGTTTGCTCGCGGCACAGGAGAGCGAAGTTGATGAGGTTGCCTGGTTCCCACTCAATGACATCATCGACAAGCTTGCCTATCCTGATGAGAAGAAATTAATTGCACGCACTAATGCGACCACAGAGCTCGAGGCGATATGAGAAAAATATCTGCCGCGCTCTTAGCGATGCTGGCACTTGTAATTGGACTTCCACCTGCAGTTGCGGATACTCCTGTAATTAGAGTTGTTGATATTCCGCACCGTAACTTTGATGGAACTTTTCGAGATAACGAATTAGCTACAACACTGACGCCAGATGGTCGTCTTGGTAAAGCTCTCTTCTCATCTAATAAGAGTGCCACGTGGGTTATCGATGCATATTTGGTTGATGAAGTACTCGACATGGCAGATGGTTATACCTTTGAGGGTAAAGAAGATCCTGTCGGGCAATCAATTGCAGCAATTTGGTTGCAGCAACTTCGCATTGCAACTGTGGGAAATCCAATCGTTGCACTTCCATACGGAAATCCAGATGCCTCGCTCACTCGCAAATTGGCATCGAGTGAGATCAAGTTTTATTCAGCGCTGGGAGCTGCAAAGCTTGAGCGCTTCTTCTCTCGCCCTGTGATTTCACAGAATGGTTGGGGTAGTGGGAAGTCACGCTTGGAGAGCCAATATCAAGAGTTTTATCGCTCAGAACGCACACTGTTACTGGGCTTGAGCAAGGTCATGCCGGTTCCAGAGATTGCCGAACTTCGACAGCGTTTAGGCATTGTTCTCAACCCACTTCTGAGTGTTGAAGATCGCGCGTATTTCTCTTACTCGGCGCGTGAAGCCGTTCGACGAGTTGCAGGTAAGTTAAAAGTTGTCTCTGGTCGTTACCAATTAACCTCTGAGACAACAAAGGTTCCGTTGACTCTTGTCAACAAGTTTGAAACCGCAACAACTATTAGTCTTTCGTTAATACCAATGAATTCGAGGATTCAGGTGCAGAACCTGAGCAATATCACGATTCCACCAAAGTCACAGATTCAGATTGCTGTTCCATTTCAGGTAATTGCATCGGGTTCAACTTTAGTCTTGGCTCAATTTATGACACCTCAAGGAACGTTGGTCGGTGAAATTTCAAAGCTCAATCTCACGATGACTGTGATTGATTCTCGTGTTGCCTGGTTTACAACTGCTGCTGCGATTGTCTTGTTCTTGGCTGCAGTAGCGCAGTCTGTACGACGCATTCGAAAGGGGCGTAAGAGTGAAAAATAACGAACTCTTTCGTGCTTCCTCAATTATGGCGGTCGGAACAATCCTTTCGCGTATTACCGGTTTCTTCCGGGCTATTCTCGGTGTAGCTGTTTTAGGTACGGCTCTCTTGGCTGATACCTACAACGTTGCAAACACAATGCCTAATATTCTCTACAACTTGCTAGTGGGTGGCGCACTCACTGCAATCTTCGTCCCGCAACTTGTGCGATCTTTTAGCGATGAAGATGGCGGACATGGATTTGCATCACGCCTGGTAACGACAATCTCTGGAATTCTCTTAGCGCTTGTGATTATCGGCGTTCTCTTTGCGCCCTGGTTGGTTCGACTTTATGCTCCAGAATTTTCTGAAGTGGGATTTGAACAACAACAGGCAATTGCAGTGGCATTTACTCGGTACTGCCTGCCACAGATTTTCTTCCTCGGTCTCTTCACTATGCTCGGCCAAGTAGCCAATGCCCGTGGTTCTTTTGCACCACTGATGTGGGCGCCGATTGCCAATAACCTCGTCGTTATCGCCGTTTTTGCAGGCTTTCTCGCCTTTCAGCGCTCAATTACAGTGGGGAGCATTACCGATTTTCAGATTCAACTTCTTGGTTGGGGCACTACTGCAGGTGTTGTGATTCAAGCTCTGATTTTGATTCCGGTTGTCCATAGATCAGGAATCAAATTGCGCCCGATCTTTGGCGTAAAAGGTTTAGGTAAATCTTTCACACTCGCCGGATGGACGCTCGTCTATGTCTTGATTTCACAGCTGGGCTACTTAGTAACTGTGAACGTTGCAACGGCTGCGGCAGTGCGTAGTGCGAAAGCGGGAATCTCCACCGGTGTTGGTTTCACTCCATATACAAGCGCCTACTACATCATGTTGTTGCCATATTCGATTGTCACTATCTCTATTGTGACTGCTCTCTTGCCGCATCTTTCTAAGCTAGCTATTGAGAAGAAGGTGGAAGATGTTCGCCTTCAATTAATTCGCGCTATCAAGATGGTTGGAGTTGTCACTGTCCCTAGCGCGATAGCTTTGATCTTCTTTGGTCCTTTAATGACAGAGGTTCTCTATATGGGAATCTCACTCGATGATTCGCGTTATATCGGTTATGTGCTTGCAGCCCTTGGATTGGGACTTGTTCCATTTAGTATCAACCTGATTCTTGTCCGTGGATTTAACGCATTTGAAGATACCAAGACACAGGTAGTGTCAATCTTCATCATCAACCTGATCTCTGTGCTCCTCTCATATCTCTTCCTCTGGAAGCTCGACAGTGATGTTGTCACTATTGGCTTAGGTATCGCTTTCTCTATTAGTTATATCGTTGGACTTTCGATTACTTTGAAGTTGATAAAGAAGCATGTGGGCACGCTCTCCATCAGAGATTTTGCTCGTCAGCATGCAACTTTGTTCGCAGCCTCAATTCTTGCAATGGTGCCGATGTTTGCAGTTGCTACCTATCTTGATTGGGCAAACGACGAAGTCTCGATTGTTACTCGCGCCCTCCGCTTACTCTTAACCTTGTCTCTTTCAGGTATTGGATATCTCGTGATTGCCCATCAATTCAAAGTGGCTGAAATCGCAGGTCTTCGCAGCTTCGCCACTACAGTTCTCACCAAGCTCAAGCGATAAAGGCGCGGTAAGGTGCGTGTATGAGCACTGAAGTACGCGAACTCGTCATTGTTGGTTCTGGCCCCGCCGGATATACAGCTGCAATCTATGCAGCGCGCGCAGAGTTAAAACCTGTCATCTACGAAGGTTCTGTGACTGCGGGCGGCGCGTTGATGAACACAACAGAGGTAGAGAACTTCCCAGGATTTATCGACGGAATCATGGGACCAGATCTCATGGATAACATGCGTAAGCAGGCGAAGCGTTTTGGTGCCGAATTGATTACAGATGATGTTGTCGAGATGGATCTTGAGGGTGAAATCAAGACAATTAAAGATGGTTCAGGCAATGTTGTAAAAGCAAAGTCAGTCATCCTTGCCATGGGATCTGCTTATCGCGAGATTGGGCTTGAGAATGAGAAGCGTCTCTCAGGTCGTGGTGTCTCATGGTGCGCTACCTGCGATGGTTTCTTCTTCCGTGAACAAGTAATCGCAGTTGTCGGCGGTGGAGATTCTGCAGTTGAAGAGGCAACATTTCTTACAAAGTTTGCATCGAAGGTAGTTTTGATTCACCGTCGTGATTCATTGCGTGCATCAAAGATTATGCAAGAGCGTGCATTCAATAATCCAAAGCTTGAAATCATGTGGGATACAGAAGTCATCGATGTATTGGGTGAGAACAAAGTTGAAGGCCTCAAGCTCCGTAATACCAAGACTGGCGAAGAATCAACCGGTGCATTTACAGGTCTCTTCGTCGCAATCGGACACATTCCACGTTCAGAGCTTGTGACTTCACAGATTGCTCTCGATGATGAGGGTTACGTTAAAGTGGAAGGACGTTCAACTCGAACCAATCTTCCAGGCGTATTTGCCTGCGGTGATCTGGTGGATCACACATATCGTCAGGCGATTACTGCAGCAGGTTCTGGCTGTCAGGCCGCGTTAGACGCTGAGAAATTCCTCTCTCACTAGTATTCTTAACGAATCGAATTACAGTAAAACGCTAAGTAAATAGGAGTAAGTCATGAGCGCACCAATCAAGGTAACAACGGCAGATTTCGACCAGGTTGTATTGAAGAGCAGCAAGCCTGTTCTTGTTGATTTCTGGGCAGAATGGTGTGGCCCATGCCGCGCGATTGCTCCAATTTTGGATGACATCGCCGCCGAGCACGGTGAAAAGCTCACCATTGCAAAGCTCAATACAGATGAAGAGTCAGCAATCGCTATTAAGTACGGCGTTACTTCAATTCCAATGCTCAACGTCTATGTCAACGGTGAAGTTGTAAAGACCATCATCGGTGCAAAGCCAAAGCCAGCACTTTTGAAGGAACTCGAAGGCTTTATCTAAATCTCTTATGAAGGAGTTATCTCCCGACGAGATTCGCTCTTTCCAACAAGAGCGTGGACTCCATGTCACCGGTGAATTAAACGAGGCTACCCAGCGCGCCATGGAAGAAGCGCGCTGGAAGCTCGGTGATCGATCTCTTCACTTGCAACCATCTCCCATGATGCGTGGAGATGATGTGGCTACATTGCAGGGGCGATTAACGGAGATGGGTTTTAACTGCGGAAGAGTCGATGGAATTTATGGCCCTGCAACTGAAGCAGCGGTAAAAGAATTTCAAAAATCTGTTGGGGCAAAGGTTGATGGAAAATGCGGACCGGCAACAATTATTGCGTTGTTGCGTTTAACAAAGACTAAGACTGGTGGTGCACCGACTGCTCTGCGTGAAAGCGCGCAGCAACGTAATCGTGGTCCCGCACTTGCTAATAAAGTCATTGTGATTGATCCAGGTTCAAATCCTGGTGAAGAAGAAGTCACACTTGATACCGCTCATCGCATTGAAGGGCGTTTGCTTGCATTGGGCGCAACAGTCTTCCTCACACGTGGTGCAACAAATAATCCAACAGAATCAGAACGAATTACATTTACAAATACGAACAGTGCAGATTTATTGATCTCGTTGCATACAGATAAGCACGCAAACCCTGCTGCAGAAGGTGTGGCAACTTTCTTCTATGGCAGCGATGCCCATGGAATTCACTCCATTGTTGGCGAACGTTTTGCGTCGTTAGTACAGCGTGAAATCTCAGCGCGTACTGATTTATTGAATTGCCGCACTCATGCAAAGACATGGGATGCACTGCGCCTCACAGAGTGCCCTGCAATTCGCGTCGATCTTGGGTATCTCACCAATCCAGGTGACGCCGCCCGCCTTGCACGCCCTGAATTCCGCGATACTGTCGCGGAAAGTTTCATTATTGCGATCCAGCGTCTCTATCTCTCAGCAGAAGATGATGCCAAGACGGGAACTCTACGAATATCTGACCTACGCAGCGCAGGTATTCGTCGCTAAGATGCACCCTATGTCAGAGGTAAATGTTCGCTATCAAACCGGTGCTACACAGAATCTTGAAACTCGATTCGCTGCGCGAGCCGCTGGAATGTTGCCCTCTGAAATCCGCGCCCTCTTTGCAGTAGCCTCACGTCCAGAGATTGTCTCGCTTGCAGGTGGCATGCCCAATCTCTCAGCGCTTCCGATGGAGATGATGGCTGGCGTTGTCAACGAATTAATTCTTACCAATGGCGCTGAGGCGCTTCAATATGGAAGCGGTCAAGGCCACCCAAAGCTTCGCGAGCAAATCTGCGATGTGATGGCACTTGAGGGTATCCGCGCAAATCCTGATGACGTTGTCGTTACTACTGGTTCACAGCAGGCGCTCGACCTCATTTCACGTATCTTTATCGATCCAGGTGATGTTGTTCTTGTTGAAGCTCCTTCCTATGTTGGAGCACTCGGAACATTCCGCCAATATGAGGCATCTGTTGTCCATGTTGAGATGGATCACGATGGAATGGTTCCTGAATCGCTCCGTAATGCAATTACCAGCGTTCGTGCTGCAGGTCGCAAGATCAAGTTCTTATATTTAATTCCTAATTACCAAAACCCAACAGGTGTCTGCCTTCCAGCAGATCGCCGTACAGAAATCCTCACCATCTGCCGCGAAGCAGGCATCTTTGTTGTCGAAGATAACCCTTACGGCTTACTTGGTTTTGATAAGCCATCGCCTAATGCAATGCGCGCAGAAGATTCAGAGAATGTGATTTATCTAGGTTCTTTCTCTAAGACAATCGCATCTGGTCTTCGTGTGGGCTGGGCTTTGGTGCCACAATCACTGAAGGATAAGTTAGTAATTGCATCGGAATCATCAATCTTGTGCCCGTCAAACTTCACTCAGCTGACAATCTCTAGCTACCTTGCAGATCAGCCATGGCGCGATCAGATCGCAAGTTTCTGCGAACTTTATAAGGTACGTCGCGATGCGATGCTCGAATCTCTCGAAGAGTATTTTCCAAAGGAAGCGACATGGACAAAGCCTGGTGGTGGATTCTATGTCTGGGTTAATTTGCCACCTGAAATTGATACAAAGGCTTTGATGCCAAAGGCGATCGTTGCCAAGGTTGCCTATGTACCAGGAAATGCCTTTTACGCAGATGGACTTGGTTCTTGGTCGATGCGTCTTTCTTACTGTCACCCAACACCAGAGCGTATTCGCGAAGGAGTTAAGGCACTGGGTGGAGTTATTAAGGGCGAGATGCAGCGCCGCGGTACCGCTTTAAATTAAACCAATTCAATAACTTTAGTTATGTGAATTTATGGCTTACGCACCTTCAATGAGATCAACGATACGTTGAAGGTCTTCTGTTCCCGCAAATTCAATAACAATCTTGCCTTTGCCTTTTCCGAGTTCAACGCTGACGCGGGTATCGAGGTAATCACTCAATAACTCAGCAGCAGCAAGGCCTGCACCAGAGACACCCTTTGGTGTGCTTTTTTTAGGTGCTGACTTTCCTGGTTTATGTGTTGCGATGATCTCTTCTGTCGCGCGAACACTTAATCCCTCACCGACGATACGTGATGCTAGCTTCTCAATCTCTCTTGCATCTGTTAGCCCCAACAGCGCACGGGCATGACCCGCCGACAAGATTCCTGCTGCAACTTTACGTTGCACAGATTCTGGCAAGTTGAGAAGTCGGATGGTGTTTGAAATCTGTGGGCGTGAACGACCAAGTTTCAACGCAAGTTCATCATGTGTGCAACCAAAGTCGGTAAGAAGCTGTAAGTATGCAGCGCCTTCTTCAAGTGGGTTAAGTTGGCTCCGGTGAATATTTTCAATCAGTGCTTCGCGAAGAAGTTCATTATCTGGAGTCTGACGGATGATGACAGGAATTGATTTCAAACCTGCAGCTTTTGCTGCACGGAAGCGGCGCTCTCCCATAATGAGTTCATACTTGTTATCGGAAACTTTACGAACTACAGGGGGCTGCAAAATTCCAAAAAGTTTGATTGATGAAATAAGTTCATTGAGAGCATCCTCATCAAAGACTGTACGTGGTTGGCGAGGGTTTGGTGAGATTTGCTCGAGAGGAATTTCATTTGATGTTGCAACAACTTCATCATTGACGGTAAGAGTTGTCGGGATTAATGAATCTAAATTAATTCCGAGTCCACCACGCTTTGCTGCCATTATGCACTTCCTCTTGAATTTTCTCCCAGATAATTAATGCTGACTACATTTGAATTGAATTGGGAATTAGTTTCATATGTGAGATCTGGTTCTTTCGCTTTTCCGCGATCTGCAATTTCGCGAGCAACCTGCATATATGCGATTGCACCTGGTGACAAAGGATCGTATGTCATTACAGTTTGGTTATATGAAGGCGCTTCCGATACACGTACAGCACGCGGAATTGGCACATCGATAAGTTCATGAGGGAAATGTGCACGAACATTTGCTGCAACATCATTAGATAAACGTGTCCGTGAATCAAACATTGTCAGAATGATTGTTGAGAGATTCAAAGCAGGATTAAGTCGCTTCTTTACAAGTGTGTATGTCTCAAGCAGTTGTGAGAGGCCTTCGAGTGCGTAGTACTCGGTTTGAATTGGAATCATAAGCTCACGTGATGCGGCAAATGCATTGATAGTAAGCAAACCAAGTGATGGTGGGCAATCAATAAAGATGTAGTCATAGTTAACGCTGATCTCATCAATCGCTTCTTTTAATTGAAGTTCTCGTGCAACCATTGAAACTAAATTAATTTCAGCGTTTGCAAGCGAAGTATTCGATGGAATGCAATCGAGCTCTGGGAAGCCTGCAACCTTCTGAATCACTGTTGCAATGGGCGCAGTTCCCATAAGGACTTCATAGACACCGGCGCTCTGGCGATGTTCAACCCCAAGGGCGGTAGATGCATTTCCTTGTGGATCGAGGTCGATGACCAGGACGCGAAGGCCACCCATAGCTAGGGCTGCAGCGATATTGACGGTAGAGGTCGTCTTTCCAACTCCACCCTTCTGATTCGCGACGGTGAAGATACGGGTGGAGGCAGGTTTAGCCATCGCCTCTTTCAGGCGGCGAACGCCTATCACTTTTCCGTTTGTTTCACGTGAATCATCCACAGGTCTATCTAACCACCTACGATGGAGTGGTTTTACTGTGGGGCAACTTTAGGAAGCTTTTTAAGCTCCACTACGCGGCCAAGGCCGATACCTTCGAGGGTAATTTCATGCAAAATCGAGCCTGGAACCGACTCCATCTCTTTCGCGGCAGACTCCCCCTTCATGGCGAGTAGGGATCCATTCATTTTGAGCATATGCCAGCTCATCTTCTTTAACTTATCTAGAGCCGCAACAGCGCGAGCAGTCACATAATCGGCGCTCTTCTTCACATCTTGAGCACGACCACGGATAACCTGAATATCTGTGCCCTCTGTCGCCTCTTTTAGGAACTCCACCCGGCGCTCCAGCGGTTCAATCAGCGTGACTTTAAGGTCTGGTCGAGCCAGCGCAATCACGATTCCTGGTAACCCTGCCCCTGATCCAATATCAAAGAGGGAGGCTCCCTGGGGAAGTAGTTGGGTGACAAAGAGGGAGTTTAAAATATGGCGCTCCCAGATACGGTCTCCTTCACGGGGGCCGATAAGGCCACGCTCGATACCGGCACCCTTAAGGAAGTCGGCATAGGAGCGGATAGCCCCCTCCTTTTCAGGAAAGTGGCGGGCTATCAGCTCATCGAGCGTTGGTTCCACGTGAAACTTCTCTGGTGTGGGGCTTAGTTAGGGAAGATTACGACGAAACGGCGTGGATCTTCGCCCTCAGACTCTGAGGTGAGGCCCATATCCTGGATTGTGTCGTGGATAATCTTGCGCTCAAAGGCGTTCATTGGGTCAAGCTTGATCTCTTTGCCTGTTGACTTAGCCTCT
>NZ_JBJTMK010000099.1:0-9440 GCF_046070465.1 Candidatus Planktophila sp.
CAGGCTTTACTTCTAGTGGCGTGCGACCGAACTCTGACTTACCCGTCTGGGCGACAACACCGGCAAGGGCTGCTGCCATCGTCTGGAAGCCGTAGCAAATGCCAAAGGTAGGAATTCCAAGTGCAAAGATTGCCGGATCGACCTTAGGTGCGTGATCTGCATAAACCGATGATGGGCCGCCAGAGAGAATGATTGCCTCAGGATTCTTGGCACTTACCTCTGCTGCAGTAATCGATGAAGGAACAATCTCTGAGAAGACGTGTGCTTCACGAACTCGACGCGCAATCAGTTGTGCATACTGCGCACCGAAATCTACGACGAGAACGCCATGGGGCGTATTACTTGCCATGGTGCATCACTACATCAACGCGCTGGAATGACTTCACATCTGAGTAACCACAGGTAGCCATTGCCTTGCGGAGCGCGCCGAAGAGGTTCATATCGCCAGCAGATGATTGTGAAGGCCCAACGAGAACTTCTTCGAGAGTTCCGACTGTTCCTACATTAAAGCGACGCCCGCGTGGAAGTTCTGGGTGGTATGCCTCAGATCCCCAATGCCAACCAAGACCTGGGGACTCAACTGCCTTTGCTAGAGCTGATCCCATCATGACTGCATCTGCGCCACATGCAATTGCCTTAGCGATATCGCCAGAGCGACCCACTGCACCATCTGCAATAACGTGAACGTAACGCCCGCCAGATTCATCGAGGTATTCGCGGCGCGCAGCGGCAACATCTGCCACTGCAGTAGCCATCGGAACTTCGATGCCGGTAACCGTGCGAGTTGTATGCGCTGCACCACCGCCGAAACCAACGAGAACACCAGCAGCACCTGCGCGCATCAAATGGAGTGCACCAGTTGTAGTCGCTACTCCACCAACAATGACAGGAACATCAAGTTCGTAGATAAATTTCTTGAGGTTAAGTGCTTCCCCTTCTGCGCCAACGTGCTCGGCGGAAACAGTTGTTCCGCGAATCACGAAGATATCCACGCCTGCCTTGATCACGGCATCATGGAGTTCGACTGTGCGCTGTGGTGAGAGAGATGCTGCAACCGTGACACCGGCATCGCGAATCTGCTGAATACGTTCTTTGATCAACTCTGGACGAATCGGTGCAGAGTAAATTTCCTGCATGCGGCGCGTTGCATGCTTTTCTGGCATGGATGCAATTTCACCTAGTGGAATGCGTGGATCGTCATAACGAGTCCACAGTCCTTCAAGGTTGAGAACGCCGAGGCCGCCGAGCTTTCCGATAGCAATTGCAGTCTCTGGTGAAACAACAGAGTCCATTGGAGCTGCAAGCAGTGGGAGTCCGAACTTATAGGCATCGATCTGCCAGGCAAGACTGACCTCTTCCGGGGTGCGTGTACGACGGCTTGGAACAATTGCAATATCGTCAAAAGAGAAGGCTTGGCGTGCGCGCTTACCTGGTGCGATTTCGATCTCCACTTACGCCTTCTTTCCATAGTTCGGAGCATCTGCAACATCGAGAACATCGTGTGGATGGCTCTCTTTGAGACCTGCTGATGTAATTTGAATCAGGCGGCCTTCACGGCGAAGAGTCTCGATATCAGGAGCGCCGGCATATCCCATGCCGCTGCGCAATCCACCGACGAGTTGGTGAACAACGGATGCAACAGTCCCCTTGTAGGCAACTTTGCCTTCGATTCCTTCTGGAACCAACTTATCCTCTGAAAGCACGTCATCTTGCATGTAACGATCTTTAGAGTATGACTTCTTCTCGCCACGTGATTGCATCGCACCGAGTGAGCCCATGCCACGATAGCCCTTGTACTTGCGACCATCGATTTCAAAGAGCTCACCTGGTGATTCTTCACAACCTGCAAGTAGTGAACCGAGCATCACTGTATGCGCACCGGCAACAATCGCCTTAACAATGTCACCCGAATATTGAAGTCCACCATCTGCGATCAATGGAATGCCAGCTTTGTTACAGGCCTTAGAGGCTTCCATAATCGCTGTTATTTGTGGAACGCCCACACCTGCGACAACTCGAGTTGTACAGATTGATCCTGGACCGACGCCAACCTTGACTGCATCTGCGCCGGCGTTGATAAGTGCTTGTGCGCCAGCACGTGTTGCAATATTGCCACCGATGATTTCAGTTGTTGGTGAAAACTTCTTAATGCGTGCGATGGATTCGAGAACTGCGCGGTGATGACCATGTGCAGTATCTACAACAACAACATCAACTCCAGCATCAATCAGCGCCTGTGCGCGAGCAAATCCGTCATCACCTACACCGACTGCAGCACCTGCAAGGCCAACGTTTTTCACCAGCTTGACGTGGGCGACTTGTTCTTCGATAGGAAGGTTGCGGTGAATGATTCCGATACCGCCGGCCTTTGCCATTGCGATCGCCATCGCTGACTCGGTAACGGTATCCATTGCAGAAGAAACTAGCGGGACGGCCAATGAGATATTGCGGGTCAACCAGGTCGAGGTGTTGACCTCGGATGGGACCAAATCGGATGCATCCGGCAGGAGCAGAACGTCGTCGTAAGTCAGGCCAAGGAGCGCGACCTTCTCTGAATCGATGGTCATCTACTCTCCTTCAAGGCTATGCGGTGGGTAATTCTAACCTGTCAGTTAGAGGCCAACGGCCCGCTGAATCTCCTCGCAGGCATTGCCTAGGCCCATGACCAAGGTTCCATCGCTACATTCTTCTGGATCCCAGCCAGGACCACCGAGGATTATTCGAGGAGCTGGGCGAATGACCGGTAGATTGCGATAGAAATCAGGGTGTGCATTTTCAGGTAAGAGCGCCCAGAGAAAGATTGCCGGTGGCGCGACTCGCGAAACGGTCGCTGCAATTGCTTCAAAGGGCGTGCGGGCTCCAAGGAAATGAGTCTTAATTCCCACCTCACAGAGCGCCGCCTCAAGGGCATGCAATGGGAGCGAGTGCAGCTCTTCTCCGACGGCGGCGAGAATTACTGGGTGCGCATTGGTGGGTGACTCACATGCTGCAGAACGTTCGCGAAATACTTTCTTCAACGTTTCAGTGAAGGCATGTTCAATCTCAATGCCCTGTCCAGTCTCTTGCCAGGTCTCGCCGATTTCAATCAGCGTTGGAACAATGATTTCATGCCAGGCTTCTTCAACGCCATGAACTTCTATTTCGGTGCGCAGAGTCTCTTCAACAAATGCAATATCAAATGCTTGGAGAGCTTTATTTAATCCGGATACGACATCGTCGCGCACTTCAAATTCACGAACAATCTTTGTCAGCTTTACTGCGCCTTTTGCTTTCTTCGCTTTCTCAGCTGCATCACTGGGCGCGACACCTGCGCTAATCAGGCGACGCATCAAAGTGAGCTTCATCAAATCTGCCGGGCAGTAACGGCGGTGCTCGCCTGCTTCATGGGTTGATGGCCCGAGGCCATATCGTCGATCCCAGGTACGAAGTGTTGCTGGAGCTACCCCGAGACGGCGAGCAACTGCTGCAACGGTGAGGAGCTCCTCATCCTTCTTCGTCTCTGCCATGGCGCAAGGATGGCGGAGAGTGCGTCAACTCACCAATTGAAATTCGGACATTTTGGACTCGACAGGGAATATGAACAACGTTTGGAGCGTTGGCACTTGAACAACCTATGAATCGGTTGTACTGTCAGCAACCTACGGCAGGTTCAGTAGTCAACGAAGTACCGCAGGTAACTAAGGAGAGAACTATGAACATCAGCGCACAAGCACCACGTCCTATCGCTTCAGAATGGGATTGGCAGTACGAAGGCGCGTGCCGTGGAATGGATCCAGAGATGTTCTTCCATCCTGATGGAGAGCGCGGTCCCCGTCGCCGCAATCGCGAGAATGCTGCCAAAGCGGTTTGTGCATCATGCCCAGTAATGCAGCTCTGCCGCGATCACGCCCTTGCAATCCAGGAGCCATATGGAATCTGGGGCGGACTCTCTGAAGATGATCGTGCTGCAATCTTGTCACGTCGCGGATTTACACGGATTTCCGAAGCGTCATAAGTTTGCAGTAACAAAAGAAAACCCCGCCTCGCAAGAGACGGGGTTTTGCTTTTCTATCAGTTAAGCGCTTGCGGGCTTTGAGATACTCCATGAAATTGTTACCGATGCATGACGTGCACTTGGAATATTATCTTTCTCAAGCCCTGGGAAGTTCAATGAATAACTTCCTTTAAGTCCAAGCTTTCGCATCAAGTCGGCAACATTCTTTGCCCGGTTTGTTGATAGGAATTTAATATCTCCAGGGCGTGGATTTGGTTGTACCCAACCAACAACACTCACTGTGATTTTAGAATTGCTATCTGCTTTAGCCAATGCTGCCTTCACATTCTTTGCAATTTTCGCAGCCTCAGCCTTAGTGATGACTACTGAGTTCATACCAAAGTAGACTTCAAATCGAAGTTGCCCAGGTTGAACTGTCGCAACTGCAGGTACCAAGGTAATTGGCACCGCAGCCGTGCGCTCTCGATTATCAGGCGTTACGCCTTCCGCCTGGAAGGTGTGATCGCCTTCTGGGAGCGCCTTTGGCATTGGAAGCGTTGTGGTGAAGTTACCAAAGGCATCAGTCATCACCGCTCCTAACCAGGTAGGCGTTGAGTAGACAAATACATCGACCTGGCTAAATGGCTTGAATCCGGTACCGCTCGTTGTCACGGTATTTCCCTTTTCAATAACCACTCGAGCAGTACTGTCAGCAGTATTTCCTTCTACAAACTTGGTAGTGGAACTAATCGCGAGCGACCAATCTGGCGCAGAGACGATGATTCCGGTCTTTGCCGTATTTGGAGTTACCGTAATTACCTCCGCTACCTGGCCCGCAGTAAGAAGGACTGGCGCGTTCTTTGCAGTAGGGATTGCAGCTGGTGCAGCTTCCTTAGCTGGCTTTGAAGGTGCAGGTGGCTCTTTCACTTCTGGAGTCGCAGGGTTATTCGAGTTGCCTGGAGTAGCTGGAGTTGGATTCTTAGGATCCACCGGCTTGGTCTTTACCAAAATCGTAACCTTGGTTTCAACTTCATCGATATTTGGATCGGTTGGTTTCAACTTTACATTGAGCACATGTGATCCAGGTGGAAGAACTGTTCCTGGAGCAGGATCGTATTCGAGCGAGCCAGGAACGCTTCCCTTTGCATTTAATTCATCCGCACCCAGTGGCTTTGGGTTGAAGATAGGGAGAGGGTTGAACCAAAGAATAGTTGCCTTCTTCTTTGCTGGCTTGACTTGAATCGTTACCGTAGTAGTCAACGGCTCATAGTTGACACCGTCAGTTGGAGTACAAGTCACGCTCAGGGTGTGAGTTCCCTCTGGCAATAACGTCCCGAGAGCCGGTGTGTAAACACAAGTGCCTGGCACGCTATAAATGGCGTTCAGTTCGGCGCCTCCCAATGGCGTCCCGACAAAAATCGGATTTGGATTCTTCCAATTGATAGTTGTCTTCTGCTTTACAACCGGTGCAGGAGTTGAATTGTTATTGCCATTGTTGTTATTACCATTATTGCCGTTGTTTGCAGCAGCCACAGTAAAGGAGCCTGCTACATAGCTAATTGTGTAATTTGTAGCACTCGCACCTGAGCATGAAGTTGATTCAGTTGCTCCCGCAGAAGATGAGGTTGTGTACGAGGTGATACATGTTGGCAGTACAGAGAGGACAGAACTGGTTTCAGAATTTACAAACCCAGAATAACTTGGAGTGATTGTTGGGACTGGATCTCCAGCCGTTACTCCGGTTGGAGAAGATGCCGTGATGACAAGTGGCGCCGCCAAAACAGTAAAGGATTCGATTACATCTGTGGCGGGACCATACGTTCCATTTCCAGCTTGGCTTGCTTTCAGTTCACAGATTCCAACACTGAGCAAGGTAATGCTTGCTCCAGATACAGAACTGCTCGGCACAGTACAGATTGAAGTTGTGTTACTGACAATTGTGACTGGAGTGAGGCCACGATTGGAAGTCACAGTACCCGTTGGTGTATTTCCATAGGTTTTATTGCCAATAGTTGTCCATGTGAGAACCTGACTTTGCAAGCTGGTAATTGTGTAAGTTCCAGTTGCGTAGGTGATGTTGTAATTAGATGCGCTTCCGTTGCTGAAAACTGCAGCAGATGGCGTAATTGTGTAACTTCCATCGGCACTTGGTGCTGTCGTCGAATCAGCATAGCTACCAGATGAGAAGTTATAAGTCACACTACTGATGTCATTTGGGCTTACTAGGGCTCCATGTTGGAAAGTAAACGTTGGAGTAGGGTCGCCCGCATTCTTACTCTTGTTATCAGCCGTAATTGTCAGTGGCTTTGCGGTGACCGTAAGGGTGTCACCTACGAAGATCAATTGATATCCGGATGGAAGAGCGAGGCTTCCAACAAGGATTGGGTAATCACCCACGTTCTCGCCTGACGAACGAGAGAGGGTGCCGGTAAATGTGTCTCCTGCCTTGAGGGCAGGCGTAGAGGTGTACGTAAGTGTCGGATCGTTAGCGCCAAACTGCTTCGACTTAGGAGTAGCCGTTACCGTAACTACCTTTTGATTAATTGTGAGATTTGCACTCTGGTACGTGACTGAATAGTTGTTACCAGGGGTTACGGTATTTTGGCTAATGAGGTACGTGCCGACTGACTCACCTGAAGCTCTAGATAGAGTTCCTGTAAATGTATCTGAGCCAATCAATGCACCAGCTGTAATGGTGTAAGTCAGCACTGGATCGGAGTCCCCGTAAGACTTTGACTTACCGGCGGCAGTGATCGTGATTGCTGCTGGCGAGATTACAAATGACTGAACTTTCTGAATAGCAGGCTCGTAATAGGTTGAAGTACCGCCTTTGAGGCCGCCAGCCTGATCCGCCGTGATGGTACATGTTCCGGCTTTCAGAATTGTAATTACTCCTGATGCACTGACCGTACATACATCGGGAGTTGTGGAGCCATAGGCAATTGTCATTCCGCTATCGGATGTTGGAGCGATGAGAGGTGCCAAATCGCCGTAATTGATATCTGAAATTGGCGCGAAAGTGATGACCTGAGGATTGTAGGTAGTCATCGTAAACTGCCTGATCTCAGGGGCATATACATAAGTTCCACCCGTTACAAGCTTTGCGCGAACTCTGTAGTAAATCGTATTTCCCGATCCAATAAATCCCGAAAGCCCGTAATTCGGGTCAGTCATGTTGATGCTGAATTGAGTTGGGAAAGCGCCACCAAGCTGCAGATAGGGGTTATAGGTCGTCTGCGCAGAGTTGCCGTTGTAGGGCTGAGATGGGTCGTCGGTTAAGAGGACAGTTACGGTATCGGTTCCAGTTTTCCAAACCAACATTTCAACGGTGACTGGGGTCAAGTTCGGATCGATAGTTCCATTAAGTGTGGCATCTGTTGTGGATACATTGGAAGCAGGATCTGTGGTTGCAACCGGTGTTGATACAGGCTGGGTAGTAACAAATGAAAGAATTTGCCCGTAAACGCTACCTACTCTAATCCTGAAGTAATACATAGTGCCTTCGCTAAGCCCTGTCAGACTCGAAGTAAGCGCATATGGCGAATTACCAGAGGTAGTTGTTCCCACATTGACAGAGGTAAAGGTTGATAGCGTTGAAGATGTGCCCCACTCAAAATAGATTGTCTGACCTGAGTTTGAATTAGGGTCAACCGTTCCGTTGATTGTTGCGGATGTATTTGCAACAGATGTTGCTGGATTAGTTACAACTTCTACAGGTAGAACGGCATTTGTGGTGGTGGCAGTGTCAAGAGTTGTGTTTCCACATACACCACTCGCAGTAGTCAATGAATAGGTAGATGCGCCTGAACCAATCACAGTACTTCCGACGTAGGCTACTGCGCTATTTTGAAATGAAATGCCAGCAGATGTAGTACAGGCAACCTTCTCGATCATGGAATAAGTAATTGTTTTTGAAGTACCTGCATTAACTGTAACTGGTTGACTGAAAACCAATTGGTTGGAAGAGTTAAATGATGGTTCAGCAGTGGCAGCACCAGAGAGTCGAACAGAATTTGCCACATAAGTAAGCGATGTTGGCGGGCTATCCACGACTTGATCGAAGGTAACTGCAGAAGTACCGGTGTTATTAAGCGTCAATGTGTAATTGAGTTGAGTTTTGCCAGATGAGTATGAGACGGTCGATGAGACTGATTTTGCAAGCGTCGCAGATACCCGGAAGGTAAGCGTCGAGCTCAAAGTGGCGAGTGCTGATCCGCTTAAGTCGTTGTGTTTTACCTGAGTTCCGCTGGAAATTTGCGCAACCGGCTTGATATCAACATTTGAGGTAATTGGGCCAAGAACTTTGAAGTAATAAATTACTTTGTACCAAAGTTTAGAATTTGAGCCACCGCCAATTGTTTTGAGGTTCTTAACGCGAAGAACATCATTTTTGGTTGCAATCAAGTCACCTGCATTCATAGTTTGTTTGTCATAGAAAAGAGCAGTTGTAGAAATAAGCCGCAGCGAAGTAGATGGCCAAGAAGAGCGAGCGGTAGGTGAGAACCAAATCATGTCGCCATCTGTGGCGTTACCTTGACCGATTGTTCCCGTGGCTCCAGTTTCGGTAATGGTAAATGTTTCACCCAAATTTAAGGATGTCGCTGAAGAACTCACTGAATTCACTTTGTTGGCAAGAGCTTTGATCGTCTCGGCAACTTTGGTAAAGGTGAATTTACAACTATAAAGTTCGGTAGATGTTGTAAGTCCCGGTTTACCATCATAAACATGAAGTACGTGAGATTGGGATGTTGAAGTACTAGAAGGGGCTTTGAGAAGAAAGAATGCTGTCTTGGTCTCGGAAGAAATACTTCCAAGCGAGAACTCGGCATCAGCTGGGTTCGCTAACGAGACAACTCCACCAGAAAATGAATCTACTTTTGCCCACACATTACTTTGGTTTGTCGTGGAATTAATTTGATATCCAACGTAAGAAGCATCGACATTCTGGCCTTGACCAGAATCGATGTAAAAGATCGTGCTATGGGTTGCTGTGGCGCGAATTCCACCAGAGCTATAGCTTCCATCACAACTATCAATGCTGGTTGCGGAAGCTAACGGTGTGATTAGCGTGAGCAATCCGAGAGAAAGTGAAAATGCCGTAAGGAACGAGGTTACTTTTTTCATGGAGCCATCTTTCGGTGGTCGGGCCGCCCCCTAAAGTCAGGGGGTGAGAACTGGGGTGAAGCGATGGCTCAACTATACCGAAAGTCTGAAAAGGGCTATCTATTGAGGGTGAGAAAAAGCCCCTGACTATTGAAAGTCAGGGGCTTCCCCTATCAATTTCTCCTTAGTGCGAGTGTCCTCCTGGACCGTGGCTATGGCCATGACCGGTCGCTGCAGGCTCTGCCTCAGCCGGACGCTCGAAGACAACTGCCTCAGTTGTAATGAACATTGCAGCAATAGATGCCGCGTTAGCAAGCGCCGAGCGAGTTACCTTTACTGGATCGATAACGCCATCCTTGCGGAG
>NZ_JBJTMK010000100.1:0-6805 GCF_046070465.1 Candidatus Planktophila sp.
GCACTCTTCGGTCGCTTTATCTTGGATTACATGAATGTATCGATTGAAGCGTTGCAAGCAGCCGGCGGATTGCTCTTGCTCTACGTTTCGCTTGAATTGCTGACAGGTAAGGGCAACGAAGTTGCCACTGAAGGCACCAATATCGGAATGGTTCCGCTTGGAACGCCACTTCTTGCAGGACCGGGAGCAATCGTTGCGACGATGATCTTCGTGCAGCAGGCAAATACTCCAGAGCGCATCAGTGGTTTAGTAATTGCAATCGTTGCGGTGCACTTGATTATTGGATTTGTTTTGATGATGTCGACTCACGTTTTGAAATTGATTAAGGAGTCCGGCGTTACTTTATTGGCACGTATTGCAGGTCTCTTACTTGCTGCAATTGCCGTTCAGATGCTGGCAGATGCGATAAAGGTTCTTTCGAACTCTTAATCCTGTGCGATGCGCTTGGTGCGAGTACGCACTCGAGCTGTCTTCTCGCGCGGAGCCTCTTTCTTTACAGGCTTCTCTGCTTTAGGTGCAGCTTCTGCTTTCTTTGCCACAACCATACGACCAGATGCATCGTTCGGAATATCGAGCGCCTCAAAGAAGTGAGGAGATGATGAATATGTCTCAAGTGGTTCTGGTAGACCGAGTTCGAGAGCGGTATCGATCATCTTCCAACGTGCCAGTTCATCCCAATCAACAAAGGTGACTGCGATTCCATCGGCACCAGCACGTGCTGTACGACCGATGCGGTGTACGTAAGTCTTCTCATCTTCAGGGCACTGGTAATTAATAACGTGGGTAATGCCGTCTACATCGATACCGCGAGCAGCGACATCAGTTGCGATAAGAACATCTCGCTTATTTGATTTAAAGTCATTGAGCGCTTTTTCGCGTGCATTTTGACCTAGATCTCCATGGATAGAAGCTGCGCGGAAGCCACGCTCCATCAATTCATCAGCGGTCTTTTGTGCTGTGCGCTTTGTGCGACAGAAAACAATTGTTGGACCACGGTCATGAGCTTGAAGGATTCGAGCAAGCATCTCAATCTTGTCGAGAGCGTGCGCACGGAAGACATGCTGCTTAATGCGAGCAACTACACGACCTTCATCTTGAGAATCCTGGGTACGAATGTGTACTGGCTGATTCATAAAGCGACGGGCAAGAGCGATGATGTCGCCAGGCATAGTTGCCGAAAAGAGCATTGTCTGCGTGCGAGCAGGCGTAGACGAGAAGATCTTCTCTACATCGGGCAAGAAGCCGAGGTCGAGCATTTCATCTGCTTCATCGAGAACAACGCGAGAGACCTTATTGAGCTTGAGCTTTCCCTGGCGGTACAAATCCAGGAGGCGGCCTGGTGTGCCGACAACGATTTCAACTCCTGATTCGAGAGCTTCAATCTGTGGCTCAAATGCTCGACCGCCATAAACAGCTAATGTGCGAACTCCACGATTATGTGAAAGCTCTTCAATATCTTTTGTGACCTGCACGCAGAGTTCTCGAGTAGGAACAACGATGAGAACTTGTGGGGCACCCTGTGCTTCAAGTTTTGCCCACTCTGCATCATTGGGAGCAATAACGCGTTCGATAACAGGGATACCAAATGCAAGAGTCTTACCTGTACCGGTCTTTGCCTGTCCGATGACATCGCCATCAGCAAGTGCGATAGGAAGCACCATCTCTTGAATGGCGAAGGGAGCGGTAAATCCGTGGAGATGAAGTGCGTCGATAGTCTCTTTACGAAGAGGAAGATCCGAAAATGTTGTGGTCACTTAATTTGCGCCGAAACCGACGCGACGTTCGACTGGCTCACCGATTTCGATGTAGCCAATCTTTGCCGCAGGAACCACGATCTCGTGGCCACGGATGTCGGTCAAGATAAGTGGAGTATTTCCAGTGAGAGCTTCAGTGACTGCGCTCTTGATTTCAGCTGGGGTAGAGGGGCACTCAAAAGAGAGTTCGCTAGCAACATCTGTCACAGCGATTCGTACCTGTGATGATTTTTCGTTCTTCTTGGTGCTCATGTTTCCATTCTATTGGTTAGAGCTCAGTGCGGGGAAATCCAGAGATTCCACGCCACATGAGGTTCTCAACCAGATCCATCGCCTGCTGACGTGTGAGCTTGCTATCGCGCTCGAGCCAATGGCGTGCAGTTACCTGGGCATATCCAATGAGTCCCACACCGAGAAGCATTGCTGCCTCCTTTGGGAGACCAGTGTCATTGGAGATGACACCACTCACAGCTGCTGCGCAGTCGTATGTCATGCGATTAAGTCGTTCATGTACCTGAGGTTCGACGCTCATATCGCTCTCAAAGAGGAGGCGGAATGCCTCACCTTCATTTTCGATAAAGCTGAAATATGCATCAATAGTTGCATGTACTCGGAGAGCGTTGTCAGGAGTCGATGAGATTGCCTTCTGAATTTCGTAGACCAACGAATCGATATGAAGGTCGAGAACAGCAAGATACAAATCTAATTTTGAAGGGAAGTGCTGATACAAAACTGGTTTGCTGACACTTGCTCGATCAGCAATTTCATCCATCGCGGCCGAGTGATATCCAGCAGCGGTAAAGACCTCGAGGGCTGCACTTAAAAGGATTGCACGGCGCTCATCGCGAGGAAGACGTGCCTTTTCAGCACGCGAAGCATTTGCATCTGTAGTACTCATCGCGCGAATCGTACTGGTATTCGGCGCCAATTGGCGAGGGCGAGAGCTGTACGGCAGAATTACCACATGAAGACCCCACCGTTAGTTTCTCCAGGCCCAGCTCTTACAGTCGAAGAAGTGCGTCGTTATAGTCGCCACCTCATCATTCCTGATGTAGCGATGGCAGGGCAGCAGCGCATGATGAATGCAAAAGTGCTCTGCGTTGGCGCAGGAGGTCTCGGTTCACCAGCGTTGATGTATCTCGCTGCTGCAGGAATCGGCACTCTCGGAATAGTCGAATTCGATACTGTCGATGAATCTAATTTGCAACGTCAAATCATTCACGGACAATCTGATATCGGCAAGAGCAAGGCACAGTCTGCTCGAGAGAAAATTGCAGAGATCAACCCATATGTAAAAGTTATTACACATGAGACACGTCTCGATAATTCCAATGTCCTCGAGCTCTTCGCTCAATACGACATCATCGTCGATGGCACCGACAATTTTGCAACCCGCTATTTAGTAAATGATGCATGCGTGCTTCTCAAGAAACCTTATGTGTGGGGTTCTATCTATCGCTTCGATGGACAGGCGAGCGTCTTTTGGGCTGAGTACGGTCCTTGTTATCGCTGTTTGTACCCAGAACCACCACCTCCAGGAATGGTGCCCAGCTGTGCTGAAGGTGGCGTGCTTGGAGTTCTCTGTGCCACTATCGGATCAATTCAGACAACTGAGGCGATCAAGGTGATTACGGGCATTGGTGAGTCACTTATAGGTTCGTTGATGATTTACGACGCACTCGAGATGGAGTTCCGCAAGGTAAAGATTCGTAAGGATCCCAACTGCCCAATCTGTAGCGACAATCCAAAGCAGACAGCGCTCTTGCCAGATTACGAAGCATTCTGTGGAGTTCTCTCTGATGCTGCACAAGAGGCGAGCACTGGCTCAACAATTACAGTGCAAGAGTTGAAGTCAAAGATTGATGGAGATGAAAACTTTTATCTCATCGATGTGCGCGAGCCAAGTGAATTCGAAATCGTTCGCATTCCTGGTTCGCACTTGATTCCAAAGCAGGGCTTTATCGATGGAAGCGTTCTCGCATCTCTTCCGCAAGACAAGCCAATAATTCTGCACTGCAAGAGCGGCGTGCGATCGGCTGAATGCCTTGCCATCTTAAAGAACGCAGGCTTTGCAGATGCTTCACACGTCAGTGGCGGAGTCATTGCATGGGCGAAGCAGATCGACACAACTTTGCCGGTTTACTAATGAAGCAGTCTTACGCGGGTTACCGCGCGCTACTTGTTCATGCCCATCCAGATGATGAAACTATCAATAATGGCGCAACTATGGCGATGTATGCAGCCCTTGGCGCATCGATCTCTTTGGTGACATGTACACGCGGCGAAGAAGGCGAAGTTCTCGTAGAGGAGCACTCACATAAAGCAGCAACTCATGATGATTTGCTCGGCGAACATCGTGTCATCGAACTTGAAGAGGCGATGAAGGCTCTCGGTATCTCAGACCACCGTTACTTGGGAGCTCCCGACACTCAATATCGCGATAGCGGCATGATTGATACAGAACCGAATAAGCGCACAGATAATTTCTGGAACGCTGATTTTGATCAAGCTACAGCGCATCTTGTAACCGTTATTGAAGAGGTAAAGCCACACATTCTTATTACCTACGACGAATTCGGTGGCTATGGCCACCCTGATCACATTCAAGCGCATCGCGTGGCAATGGCTGCAGCTGAGAAATCACAGTGGGGTATCCAGAAGATTTACTGGAATGTTATGCCTCGCTCTGTCATTCAAGAGAGCATCGAGAAGATGAAAGCGGTTGGCTCAGATTTCTTTGGTGCCGAAAGTGCAGACGATCTTCCATTCTGCAAAGACGATTCATTTGTTCACGCTCACATCGATGGAAATGAATATGTAGAACAGAAAATGGATGCAATGCGCGCCCATGCAACTCAGATTGCGGTGGATGGGCCATTCTTCGCGCTATCAAACAACCTTGGTCTTCAGGTTTGGGGAAATGAGTTCTACACACTTGTGAAAGGCGAAAAGTCAGAACCTCTCGATGAACTTGGCCGTGAGACTGATTTATTTGCAGGAGTTGTCCTCTAGGTGAAAATTCTTCTTTCTCTTATTTTCGGAGCCTTCACCGCACTTGTTGCAATTCTTGTTCACCAAACACGTCCACTTTTGGGTGTAATCGTTGCCCTGCTCTTTACATACTGCGCGATTTGGTTTGTGGGAAGAAAGTTTGGTGGACGTAAGTACAAGTGGGTAGCAACAATTGCTTGGCTCGTCGTTATTTTCCGCGCTTCCACATTTGGCGCAGGTCAAGAGCTTTTAGTGCAAGGCGATGGTGTTGGTTCAACACTTTTGCTTGTTGGAACCTTGGTAGTGCTCTCTGCAATTGCTGCACGTATCTAAATTCTGATACTCCAACTTTGACCCTCTGCTCCATCAACAACAGCAATATCCATCAAAGCTAATAGGTCGCGCAAACGATCGCTCTCGCTCCAATTCTTAGCTTCTCGTGCTGCGGCTCTTTGCTCGATAAGTTGAAGCGCTTCAAACGTTATTTCTGCCGCGATCTCGGGTTCTGCTTCTCGCGCCAAATCGAGTCCGAGTACTTGGTCGGCAAATAAGAATATTGCGCGCTTATCGAGAACCCCGACGGTCGAATCTTTCTCCAGTGCTCGAAGTCGAAGAATCGCTTTCGACGTATCGAGGTCACTCATAAAGTGGCTATAAATTTCATCATCAATCTTGATTTCATCGCTAGAACCCCAAGCCGAGATTGCTTTTCGCCAGCGCTTTAAGGTGCTATCTGCTGCAGCAATTGCAGCCCACGTCATATCAATCTGCGAGCGATATTTATTTTCCAGGAGCGCCAATCGAAGTGCGAGAGGATCGTATCCGCGCTCGGTGATATCACTGACAAGAATGACATTCCCACTGCTCTTAGCCATCTTCTTGCCTTCAAAGAGAAGGTGCTCTCCGTGAATCCAATTCTTTACGACTTCACCTCCGGCGATTGCATTGGTCTGTGCCCTCTCATCTTCATGGTGAGGGAAGCGAAGGTCGATTCCACCTACATGGATATCTACAGAAGTTCCCAACAATTGCAGTGACATTGCAGAACATTCAATATGCCAACCCGGAAAACCTGAACCCCATGGCGATTCCCAAATCATCTCGCTTCGCTTGCCTGCAAGTTTCCAGAGCGCCCAATCCGCATGGAATCGCTTCCCGCCATCTCCTAAATACTCATAGCGATGGCCAGGTTTCAAAGATTCTAATTTGTTGCCGCTGATATATCCGTAGCTATAGGCCTTTTGAGCATCGAAGTAGATATTTCCATCTGTTCCGATGTAGGCAAAATCTTTTTCGATCAGCTCTTGAATGGATTGAATAATTTCAGGAATGTTCTCACTTGCTCGAGGATAGAAATCAGCAGGAAGGATGTTGAGTTGTTCGAGGTCTGCTTTGAACTTCTCTTCATAACGTCGAGCGATGGCAAGAGGTTCAACCTTTTCGCGAACTGCTTCTTCTAAGACTTTATCGCCACTGTCTGAACCATCGAGATTTTCTGACATGTGTCCCACATCGTTGATGTTGGAAACTGTTATCGTCGCGATTCCATTGAGAGCAAGTGCACGACGAATCAGGTCTGTCAGCAAGAAGGTCCGCATATTTCCAATATGGGCATCTCGATAGACAGTGGGTCCACATGCATAGATTCGAATCTCATCACCGCTGATTTCACATAAAGAACGTGATGCAGTTTCGTAGAGATGGAGAGCCTTCATCGCCTGATTACGTCGATTAAAGACTGGGACTACGCGAAAGTAGGCGATTGCCTTTGGGTCGAACTCGGCAGTAGTTGCATCACCTTTAATAACTGTCGTCTCATTCTGTAAAACACCCAGGATGTCTCGGAAAGAACCACCTTCGTGAAGGCGGATAGATACGCGCTTACCGATAGATGCGGCTAGTTCGTCCTCGAAACTCATAGCGCAACCATATTCAGCAAATACCGACTCTGCATGGTTAGAATTATCGCCTGCTCATTCCTTGATTAGGAGGCCCATCGTGACCTATGTGATTGCCCAGCCTTGCGTTGATGTCAAAGATAAGTCATGCCGTGAAGAGTG
>NZ_JBJTMK010000101.1:0-5386 GCF_046070465.1 Candidatus Planktophila sp.
GTCATCGCAAAGATTCCCATGGTGATGAAACCGAAGTGAGAGATCGATGTGTAGGCAATCAAACGCTTCAAATCGCGGGCGCGAATTGCAAGGAATGCGCCGTAGATTATTGAAATAACGGAGAGAACGATGATGACTGGCGTAAAAGTCTTGCTTGCATCAGGGAAGATGGTGATGCAGAAGCGAATCATTCCGAATGTTCCGACCTTGTCGAGAACACCAAGCAGAAGAACTGAAGTACCTGGTGTACCCGCTTTTGCTGCATCTGGAAGCCAGGTGTGAAGTGGCCACAATGGAGCCTTGATTGCAAAGGCGATAAAGAAGCCGAGGAACAAGAGATTCTGAGTGGTAGAGCTCATGACTGTGTGGAGGTCTGCAAGCTCGGTGATATCAAAGCTTGCGTAACCAGCGTTGCTTGAGACGACATAGATGCCGATGATTGATGCGAGCATCAAAAGACCACCGAACAAGCTGTAGAGCAAGAACTTCACAGCCGCTGCAGCACGCTCGCCTGAGCCATATCCACCAATAAGGAAGTAGACCGGAATCAACATCGCTTCGAAGATAACGTAGAACAAGAAGACGTCAGTTGCAGTAAAGACGCCAATCATCATGGTCTCGAGTACGAGGATGAGAATGTAGAAAACCTTGGCAGACCAGCGTCCGCCTTCAGATTCATTCCACCCTGCCAAGATAACAATCGGCGTGAGGACAACTGACATGACAATCAGAACGAGGGCTAGACCATCGACTCCAACTGAGAAGTTAATTGCGAAAGAAGGAATCCATTCATTCTTCTGTACAAACTGAAGTGCAGTGTCATTTGCAACGAACTTAGTTGCAAGATAGATACCGAAGATTGCGGTGAGCACTGTTGAAGCAAGCGCTACCTGCTTTACTCGAAGAACGTTATTGCTTGGCAGAACGCCAACAATGATGGCACCTAGCAGTGGCAGTAGGCCGAGAACGACTAGTGAACTCATTGTGTGACCACCCAGATTCCAGCGATCAAAGCGATCGCGCCGATGAGAATGAAAGCTGCATAGCTGCGAGCAAAGCCTGTCTGTGTTCTGCGAAGAATTGAGCCAGAGCCTGTAGCCAGGCGGCCAACACCGCGTACTGCCCCATCAATCACGCTGATATCAACTTGCTCTGCCAGCTCTGTGATTGCAAGTCCAGGACGCATAAAGACTGCTTCGTTAAATGCATCTTGACCAAGGTCCTTGCGTGCAATACGTGTGAAGACTGAAACATCTTCTGGCGCTACATTCGAAACCTCTGCGAACTGATACTTGAGAAGTGCAATCGCTACACCGATGACAACTGCTGTGAGCGCCATTCCGGAGACCACGATGGGTGCAAGGAATTCAGCGTGCTCGCCCTCATGTCCTCCAACAACTGGCTCGAGCCAGTTGACGAGTGCATGTCCACGAGTGAAGAGGAAGCCAGATGCAACTGATCCAATAGCGAGAATTGCAATTGGAACCCACATCAACGCAGGTGATTCGTGTGGGTGCTGGTTATCGTCCCAACGCTCTTTGCTTGTGAAGGTAAGAATCATGACGCGAGACATGTAGAACGCTGTGATTGCTGCACCTAGAAGAGCTATTCCGCCGAGAAGAATTCCCTTAACGCCACCTGCATTAAATGCAGTTTCGATAATTGCATCCTTCGAATAAAAACCAGCAAAGGGCGGAACACCAATGATTGCGAGGTAACCAAGTCCAAATGTCACAAAGGTAATTGGCATAAATTTACGAAGATTTCCGAACTTACGCATATTTACTTCATCGTTCATACCGTGCATAACAGAACCAGCACCCAAGAACATGCTCGCCTTAAAGAATCCGTGGGTCAGCAAGTGCATGATTGCAAATGCATAGCCTACCGGGCCAAGACCTGCAGCCAAAATCATGTAACCGATCTGAGACATGGTTGAAGCAGCGAGAGCCTTCTTGATGTCATCTTTAGCAGTACCGATAAGAGCACCGAAGATCAATGTTATGGCGCCAACGATCACCACTACGAGCTGTGCTGTTGGGGCTGCATCGAAGATGAAATTTGAGCGGACTATGAGGTAGACGCCTGCGGTAACCATTGTTGCTGCGTGAATCAGCGCTGAAACCGGAGTTGGGCCAGCCATCGCATCGCCGAGCCATGCCTGCAATGGGAACTGTGCTGATTTACCAGCTGCTGCCACAACCAACATAATTCCAATTGCTGTCAGTGCAGCCTCAGATGCGTGATGTGAAGCAGCTTCAACGCCTGCAAATGATGTTGTTCCAAGAGTTGCAAATGCAATCATGATTGCAAATGAGAGACCCATATCGCCTACGCGGTTCATGACAAATGCCTTCTTCGAGGCAGTTGCATATGCTGGCTTCTGGTTCCAGAAACCAATCAAGAGGTATGAGGCAAGACCCACGCCTTCCCAACCTACGTAGAGGTTGAGGTATGAGTTACCGAGAACCAACAAAAGCATCGCTGCGATAAAGAGGTTGAGGTAAGCGAAGAAGCGACGACGGTTTTCATCATGCTCCATGTATGAGATGGAGTAGATATGAATAAGTGTGCCGACACCTGTAATAAGAAGTACAAAACAGATTGAAAGCTGATCAAGAAGAAGCGCGGCATCGATATTGAAATTGCCGACTGCAATCCATGAGAAGAGCTTCTGTGTCACGGCGCGCTCTTCTGTTGAACGACCAAGCATCTGTGAAAGCTGGTAGAGACCTACGCCAAATGAGCTAGCTGACATAGCCGTAGCGAGGAAATGTCCCCACTTATCGGTGCGACGACCGCCCAAGAGAAGCACTGCTGCACCCGCAAGAGGGAGAGCAATGAGATAAACGAGTGATGATGAAGTGCTCATAGTTATCGCTTCAACAAACTAGCATCGTCAACTGATGCTGATCGGCGTGAGCGATAAATCGTCACGATGATGGCTAGACCAACTACTACTTCACATGCAGCAACAACCATGGTGAAGAAGGCGGTGACCTGTCCATCCAATGTGCCGTTGATCCGTGAAAAAGTGACAAATGCGAGGTTTGCTGCGTTGAGCATGAGCTCGACACACATAAAAACAACAATTGCATTGCGACGAACAACTACGCCAATAGCTCCGATGGTGAAGAGCAGCGCTGAAACGTAGAGGTAGTTATATGGATTCATTACTTCTCCTCCACGACTGTTGTATCCACAACATCAAGCTGGAATTGAGCTGGCTCGAGCATGTCGCCACGAGCCTTCAAAGTTGCAGAGATAGATGTTGGCGCAGGTGTTCCATCTGGAAGTAGCGCAGGAACATCGACAGCGTTGTGACGAGCGAAGACGCCAGGGCCTGGAAGACCAGCAGCGCTTGCCAGTGAACCTGTGCGGAAACGTGCGATGGCGCTCTCGCGCTGAGTTGGACGAGCAACCGTGCGCTGGTGATGAGCGAGAACCATTGCGCCAAGGGCTGCAGTAATAAGAAGTGCTGAAACAACTTCAAATGGCCAGACGTAATCTGAAAAAAGTAAGCGGGCCAATCCTTGAACATTTCCATCTGCGTTTGCCTGAGCAAGACCTACTGCGCTGTGACCGAGAGTTGCGCGACCAATGAGTGAAACCATCAAACCGCCAAAGCCGATAGCTGCAGTGATAGCAATTGGACGAAGCCCTTGGATTGTCTCTTTCAGAGAGTCAGATGAATCAACACCGACGAGCATCAAGATGAAGAGGAAGAGCATCATGACTGCACCTGTGTAGACAACAATCTGAACGATTCCAAGGAAGAGTGCATCTTGTGCAATGTAGAAAATTGCCAGTGTGATCATGACCCATGCAAGTAAGAGGGCTGAGTGAACAGCTTTCTTTACCAGTAACATTCCAAGAGCTGCTAGAACAGCAATCGGAGCAAGGATCCAGAACATCACTGCCTCTGGAGTCTGGATAACCATTACTTCGCCTCCCCCACGCTTCCAAGGATTGGACCCTGCGAAGGATCTGCAGCCTTTACTTCGCCGCGGTAATAATTGTTCTCATCCATTCCTGGATACATGGGATGTGGTGGCATCACCATTCCTGCACGGAGTGGCGCCAGGAGATCTTCCTTTTCGAAAATTAACTTCTCGCGAGAGCTATCTGCGAGTTCGTATTCATTTGTCATTGTGAGTGCACGAGTTGGGCATGCTTCGACACAGAGACCGCAGAAGATGCAGCGAAGATAATTGATTTGATAGACCGCGCCATGGCGCTCTCCTGGTGAGACTTGATTGCCAGGAGTGTTATTTCCACCTTCGACATAAATCGCATCTGCAGGACAGGCCCACGCGCAGAGTTCGCAACCGATGCACTTCTCAAGACCATCTGGGTGGCGGTTGAGTTGGTGGCGACCATGGAATCGCTCTTCTGTTGGCGCCTTTACATCTGGATACTGAACGCTGAGGTTCTTCTTAAACATTGATTTAAATGTGACCCAGAAACCAAGTGACTGCTTTCCAAGAGATGCTGGTCCTGGCTGTTCAACTTCAACGAAAGAGACATCATTGATGTCTTTCGCAGCACCTGACTTCTTTGGTTCTAATGAATTACTCATTGGTGCCTCCTGAAGTATGTGACTGAGTTGAAGCGCTGAAAGAGGAAACGCCTGGAAGTTGTGGCAGTGGGAAATCTGGAGCTTCGCCCGCTGGAAGTGGCTTGCGGGACTCGTTCTTGCTCTTTTCAAAGAGTGAAGAAATCGCCATGACGATAACTACGATTCCAAGGGCGAATGCCAACGCCACTGTGCGAGATGCTCCGTTCTGCTGAATCACTCGTAGTGAGGCAACGATCATGATCCATAGAAGGGAAGCTGGAATAAGTACCTTCCAGCCGAATTTCATGAACTGGTCATAGCGAAGACGTGGAAGTGATGCTCGGAGCCACATAAAGATGAAGAAGAAGATGTTGACCTTCAGGAAGAACCAGATAATGACGAACCAACCGCCAAGCCAGCTCTCAGTGAAGCCGAGTCCTGGGAATGCGTGGTAGCCACCGAGGAAGAGAGTTGTTGCAAGCGCTGAGACTGCAATGATGTTGACATATTCAGCCAAGAAGAAGAGCGCAAACTTCAATGATGAGTACTCAGTGTGGAAACCACCGACGAGCTCACCTTCAGCTTCAGCCAAGTCGAAAGGTGCGCGGTTAGTTTCACCGACCATTGAGATCACGTAGATAACAAATGATGGGAAGAGAACTACTGCATTCCAGATGTGTCCATGCTGAGAAGCGACGATATCTGATGTCGACATTGACCCTGCATAGATAAAGACTGCAACGAGTGAGAGACCCATAGCTACTTCATAAGAAATAACTTGAGCGCTTGAACGCAATCCACCTAGTAGTGGGTAAGTAGATCCTGAAG
>NZ_JBJTMK010000102.1:0-5554 GCF_046070465.1 Candidatus Planktophila sp.
TAGGCATCAGATGTGACCTTTCTTCTATCGCGTAGGACTAGTGCCACAGTCTAAAGAAGTGAGACGATAGGCGCGAATTAATAGCGACGGAGGGCTTCATGAAGAAGGTGTTTGGCATTGCGGCTATTGCACTAGGGCTGCTGATTTCTCCTACAGCCAGCGCAAATACCCTCGTCTCCACCAGCCCGACTTCAGGTCAATCTCTTGAAGCAGCTCCAAGCGCCGTCACTATTACAACTGAACTTCCACTGATGGATTCAGGCAATGATGTCGTAGTCACAGATCCTTCAGGAATCCGTGTCGACGATGGAACCCTGACTATTGCAGGAACAGATGCCGTTGTAGGTCTGAAGAACTTTGTGCGTTCTGGAATTTACACCGTGACATACACACTTCTGGCAGAAAATGATGTTCCGCTGTCAGGTTCATTTACCTTTAACTTTGCTGAACCAACTGTCGTTGCCACCGTTGCGCCAGAACCAACACAGCCTCCAGCTCCATCTGGTAATAATGCAGGCACAACAATTTTTGTTCTTGGACTGTTACTCGCAGCCCTAGTCGTCACAGTTGCGCTCGCTCGTTACGCTCGAAAGCTGTATAGCGAGAAATGATTTTTAATCAAGGCGCGTTTTATCTACTCGCCTTCACGACAATCGGAACACTTTTGGCGGCATCGCTTCTGGTTATTAATAACGGTGGCGCACTCACTGCATCTGCAATTGCAGTAAAGAAAAAATCCTCGCTATTGGCGATGCTCTGGTTTCTGACATCTTTCTTTGCAGTGATCTTTAAGGTTCGCGATATCCTCAATGGCGAAACTCTCGACAGCACCACGCTCAATTCGTACTTAACTCAAACCAATCTCGGAAAGTCGATGTTTTTCCAGATGATTGGACTTGCCATTCTGACTGTGGCTCTACCGTTCATTAAGCGTGTCATTCCACTCGTAATTCTGATTGGAATCGCACTGCTCTCGCTGATTGCTCCAATTTTCCAAAGCCACGCGGCTTCTAATGGTTCGCACAGTTTGGCTATCGGAGCACTCGTTACTCACGTTGTCGCACTCTCACTATGGGTTGGAGGCCTTGCAGGAATTCTCTTTATTCCGAAAGACGAGCGCATCACAGCCCTATACCGCTTCTCCGTGTTGGCGCTGTGGGCAGCAATAGCAGTTGTTTTCAGTGGAGTTGCTACTGCATGGACTCGCTTGAATAACGCCAGTGCATGGAATACGCAGTATGCATATGTAGTCATTGCAAAAGTAATTTTGACTATCGCACTCTTTGCAATGGGTTATGCAAATCGCAAAGCACTCGCCTCTCGCGATGAATTGCGACTTCAAGAATTATTGCGCTTGATCTCGGTAGAAGCGATGGTGATGACCGCGGTTGTCTTGCTGGGAAGTTGGTTATCCCAAATCCAGCCACCTACTGGCGACACCTCAAACCTCACTGAAGCACAATTGATTGTGGGAATGCCTACACCACCACCACCATCGTTAATAAATATATTGAAGCTCTACAACCCTGATGCGCTGATGATTGCTCTTTTAATTACCGCAGTCGCCCTCTACATCAAGGGTGTATCAGTGTTGAAATCTCGTGGAGATAGTTGGCCAGTAGGGCGCACGATTGCCTTTGCATCCGGAATCGCACTCATCGATTTTGCGACTTCAGGTGGTCTCGGGGTCTATGCACTATTCTCATTTGAATATCACATGATGGCGCACATGTTGTTGGGAATGATTGCACCCATTGGTTTAGTGCTCGGCGCACCAATCACGTTAGCTCTTCGCACATTGCCTCAAGGTCGAAATTCTGAGGAGCGTGGCGTACGTGCACTTGCCTTAACTGCATTGCATTCTCGTTATTCAGTAATTCTTAATAACCCTGTCACTGCACTCGCACTCTTTGATGGCTCGCTCTTTGTTCTCTACTTCACCGATTTATTCGGAAATTTAATGAGCAACCACGCGGGACATCTCTTCATGAATATCCACTTTATTCTTGCGGGATTCCTGTTCTTCCATGTCATCATCGGTATCGATCCCAATCCGCGTAAATACCCACACATTGTGCGGATAGTGATTCTCTTCGGTGCTATGAGCCTGCACGCCTTCTTCTCTGTTGCCCTGATGTCTGAAACCACGCTAATAGATGGTGGTTACTACGGTTCACTCAATACTTCTTGGCTACCTGACCTTCTGCTCGATCAGAACAGGGGCGGAACAATTGGATGGGCAATGGGCGAGATTCCAATTATTTTGGCCCTCATTGCCACCTTTATCTTGTGGGTTCGCGACGATAAGCGCGAGACTGTGCGCATTGATCGCAATGAGGCACGGCTTGCTGCTATGGGCGAACCTGATGAACTCGCGCAATACAACGCATATCTCGATACTCTTAACAAGCGCAATCTCAAGGGAGAGAAACAATGACGCTCAAGGATGTATTTGTACTTCCATCTGAATACAACGATCTTCGTGATTCAGTGCGAGCGTTATCCGAGAAAGAGATCGCACCCTTTGCTCAAGCGGTCGATGAAGATCATCGTTATCCGCAAGAAGCCCATGATGCGCTGGTCAAGAATGGACTGTTTGCGGCACATGTTCCTACCGAAAACGGTGGTGATGGTGCAGATGCACTGGCGATGGTAATTGTCATCGAGGAGATTGCTCGCGTCTGCGGTTCAGCATCATTGATTCCAGCTGTTAACAAACTTGGTTCCTTCCCACTGATTCTTGGAGGAAACACTGAACAGAAAAATAAGTGGCTTCCACAATTAGCAAAAGGAAAAGGATTCTCATATTGCCTCTCTGAATCTGAGGCAGGATCCGATGCCGCATCACTGAAGACAAAGGCCGAGCGCGTTGGGGATAAATGGGTCATTAACGGCAGCAAGAAGTGGATTTCTAACGCTGGTGAATCAGAGTTCTATACAGTCATTGCACAGACAGACCCGACTCTTGGGTCCAAGGGCATCACTGCATTTGTTGTAGAAAAGTCAGACCCAGGAATTTCATTTGGCGCACCGGAGAAGAAGATGGGTTTCCGCGGTTCACCAACGCGTGAGGTCTACTTCGACAACGTAACTATTGGCGATGATCGCCGTATCTCTGAAATCGGTAAGGGCTTTGCACTCGCCATGGATACCTTAGATCACACCCGCATCACTATTGCGGCACAGGCTTTGGGCCTTGCTCAAGGTGCATTCGATGCCGCAAAGAAGTATTCCCATGAGCGCAAGCAGTTCGGCAAGGAGATCTTTGATTTCCAAGGTGTTCAATTTATGTTGGCAGATATGGCAATCGCCATCGAATCTGCTCGCCAACTCACTTATGCAGCGGCTGCAAAGTCCGAGCGCAATGATCCAGACCTTAAGTTTTTCTCAGCTGCCTGTAAGACTCTGGCAACTGATGTTGCTATGAAGGTTACAACTGATGCCGTACAGGTATTAGGTGGTTACGGTTACGTGAGTGATTATCCAGTCGAGCGCATGATGCGTGATGCCAAGTTAACTCAGATTTACGAGGGTACTAATCAGATTCAGCGCATTGTTGTCGCGCGTAATCTTCCTTAATTACCAGCTATCCATTGCGATATCCCATGGTTCGCGTGGAAGGTCATGCTCCATACGTTCGTATGAGTAGACAACACCATGCTTGTGGGCGCGAAGTAGTGGAAGTGCTCGGTCGTAATAACCCCCACCTTTTCCGAGGCGATAACCATCAGGATCGATGGCAAGCGCCGGGACTAAAACAACATCAATTGAATCTAATTTTGTAAAAATTGGGCCGATGGGTTCTGTGAACTTTCCATTTACTTGCAAAGTTTCTGCAGTGCCATTCCAATCTACCCATTCAATGTGATCGCCATTGATGCGGGGGAGAATCAGGGTCTTTCCTGATGCAACAATTACGCGATTAAGTGCGATAGTGCTTGGCTCGCTCCCGTATGAATAATAGGAAGCGATGACATGTGCCCGTGAAATCTCTGGAATTTCTAAGAGATGTAACAAGTTGTGTTCTACATAACGTTCTTCGCGTTGTGCGCGCAGGCGACGTCGCAAACTCTCTTTCATTTCAGCGCGACTGGTTGCCATGGAAATCCCCTATAAATATGCTCTCAACAAGTAAGGTTACTGTCTATGTCCGATCGTGTGCGCGTTGATGAGGTTCTTGCCTCACTCTTAAATCTTTGCACCCCGCTCGAACCTTTCGATATGCCACTTCTCGATGCACATGGTGCGACTCTCGCTGAAGATATTTATGCTGGAGAACGTCTTGTCATGAAGGCAGGTAGCCGAATTCGGTCAACGCAGATTGGCCTCGCCGCATCTATCGGGCTGGATCACTTGCCAACTCGACCACATCCACGTGTCGTTGTTATCTCAGCAGGTCCAGATTTAGTAGAGCCCGGATTAGATCTGACTGGCGATGAAGAGTACGAGACAAATTCATGGCTTCTCACGACAGCTGTTCGCGAAACAGGGGCTGTCGCATATCGCGTGCACTCAATCCCTGAGAATGAGGATGAGCTCAAGGATGCGATTGAAGACCAATTAGTCCGCGCAGACTTGGTCATCATTAGCGGAGAGCGCCACGATGACTCATTCGATTTAATTACTCGCACCTTGCGCCAGCTCGGAGATATCACTGAAGTTGAAATCGCCATCGATTCCAGCGGACGTCACAACTTCGGCACCATTGGCCCAGATAAGGTCCCTGTAGTCACACTTCCTGGCGACCCAATCGCCGCTTACATCTCATTCGAACTTCTAGTGCGCCCGATGATTCGCACCATGTTGGGCGCGGCAACGATCCATCGCCCATCGGTAAAGGCGCGTCTAGAAAAAGGCCTCTCCTCAATATCTGGAGTGCGCTCATATATTCGCGGTGTTCTCAGCGAAGATGGAAAGTCTGTTACCCCGCTTGGATCACAAGATGAGCAGGCAACTTTGTCGGATGCCAATGCCTTTATCGCCGTGCCTGAAGGTGATGCCGATGTTGCCGCAGGTGCTGAAGTAACAGTCGTAGTTCTCGAACGCCGCTATATCTAACGATATGTGGCCGATAACTCTCCACGGTGAGCAGATCGAACTTCGTCCACCAAAGTTCTCAGATAAATCCCAGTGGAATCGTGTGCGCGCTGAAAATAGAGAGTGGCTCGCACCGTGGGAGGCCACACTTCCGCAGACTCCAGTGGGCGCCCCAGCAAGCGAATTCCTCACTAAGCGCCCCTCCTTTTTTTCGATGGTCCGCGCTCTCAATCATGAAGCCCGTGCAGGTCGTTCATATTCATTCATGATCTGGCATGAGCGAAACCTGGTTGGCCAGATTACGATGGGCGGAGTTATCTATGGCGCGCTCCGCGGTGCCCACATTGGATATTGGATTGATAAGAATTATGCAGGACGCGGATTTACCACCGATGCGGTCAATACAGTGACCCGCTTTGGCTTCGACGCCCTTGGCCTTCATCGCATCGAAATCAATATCCGCCCTGAAAATGCAGCATCAATCCGTGTAGCCGAGAAAGCCGGATATACCTTTGAG
>NZ_JBJTMK010000103.1:0-10482 GCF_046070465.1 Candidatus Planktophila sp.
GCAATATTGACGGCGTTGGTGACAACTGTCAGCGCCGGCTGCGGTTCGGTGGCATCTCCGGCAGAAAATTCAGGGCGGGCAACGATTGCTCTCGCTACTGCCGTTGTTGTAGTTCCACCGTTAATACCGATGACATCGTGGCGCGACACTAATTCAGCGGCAGCTTCAGCAATACGCTGTTTTACCTCATCGCCCTTGGCCATCTTGTAGTTGAGCGGAAGTGCGATCGATCCGCCAGTTGCAACAGCTCCACCATGCGTGCGGGAAAGCAGTTGTTGCCGGGCTAAAGAGTCGAAATCTCGACGGATTGTGGCGGTAGAGACATCAAGAATGTCGGCAACTTCTTCCACTTCAACGCTGGAGCGTTCGACAACTATCTCAAGAATTCGACTGAGGCGATCCTGTTTATTCACTTCACGCTGCCCGCTGTGAGACCACCGACGAGCCACTTCTCAATAAGTGCAAAGAGAATAACGACTGGAACGATTGCAATAAGTGAGCCTGCGAAGAGATAGTTCCACTGCACTTGGTACTGACCAATTAGAGCAGTCAAGCCAACTGTGAGTGGTTCATGCTCTGGAGAGGATGTCAGGGTCAGTGCAATGACGAACTCATTCCAAGCAGCGATAAAAGTGAAGATGAAGGCTGTCACTAGACCTGGAAGAGCAAGTGGAAGCACGATCTTTGTCAGCGTTGTGAAGCGAGAGCAACCGTCAATCCAGGCAGCTTCTTCAACTTCTTTAGGAATACTGGCAAAGAAGCTTGAGAGAATCCAGATTGAGAAAGCCATGTTGAAAGCTGAGTAGACCAGAATCAGAGCTAAATAAGTATCGACTAGTTTGAAGGCAACGATTTCACGGAAAATTCCGACAACCAGTGCCGTTGGCGCAAACATCTGTGTCACTAGAACAAGTAACAAGAATGCCTTCTTGCCACGAAATTCGTTGCGAGCTACGTAATATGCTGCAGGAATTGCAATTGCAATCACAATAAGTGTTGCACTAATAGAAATTATGAATGAGCTCTTCAGATAGGTAGCAAGTGGAATCTCTTTCCATACACCCGTGAAGTTACTGAATGCCCACTTCTTAGGAAGATAGGTGGAAGGAATTGCTGTGATTTCTTCTTGTGACTTAAGCGCCGTCAAAATCATCTGGAGATACGGGGCAAAGAAGAGGAATCCCATCGTCCATGCAGAGATTGTGAGTGAAACCTTCTTGCCGGTAAAACGCTTATGGCGCTTTGGAAGTACCTGGGTGCTCATTAGTTCTGCTCCTGGTTCTTCGATGCCTTGAGGAAAAGACCAATAAATACAAGAATAATTGCGAAGTTGACCGCCGCCATCGCTGCTGATTGCCCGACATCTTGGTCTCTAAAGGAGATCTTGTAGGCGAGGGTGGTGGTTGTATCGGTTTCATAACCAGGTCCACCTTGGGTAATAACCCAGATGATTGGGAATGAGTTAAAGACGTTAATTAAGTTGATCACCGCTGCTACAAAAAGTGACGGCTTCAGCAATGGGAATGTGATGTGGCGGTAGCTCTTCCACGAAGTGGCACCATCGACATGTGAGGCTTCTTTAATATCGTTTGGAACAGTGGAGAGACCTGCAAGAATTACAAATGATGTAAATGGAATCGATACAAAGACTGCAACAACCATCAACCAGATGAATGATTGTTTTGTATCTGCGAGCCAGTCGATTGATTCTTTGCGGAGGTGGAGATCTATTGCAATCTCATTGAGCACGCCGTAGTAAGCATCAAGGATCCACTTCCAAGCAGTTGATGTCATTACAAGAGATGCTGCCCATGGAACGATGATTGACCAGCGAACAACTTTTCGGCCTGGGTAATTTGCATTAAGTAACTGTGCAACAGGCAACGAGATAATCATCGTGAAGAAGACGACACCAAAGACCCAGATAAATGTTCGGATGAGGACGTTCTTGAGATCCGGGTTCTGCAAAAGAGTGTGATAGTTATTGAACCCCGCCCAGCCTTTGCTCTGTCCTGTCGCGCCAACATTTTGAAACGATGTGCGAATCATTTCGAAAGCAGGCCAGACGACGAAGACTGCAATCATGATGATCGCTGGAGCGATCCAAGGAAGTGCGCCTAAACGAGACTTATTCATCGTGCGCCCTGACATTTGGAATCTCCCAAGTTTGTTATTGAACTTACATCTTACAAAGAAAGGTTATTTAAGAAAAAAGTGACGGGGGTTCGCGGTTGAACACGAACCCCCGCCTTCATACTTTTTTGTATTACTTAGCTGCTACAGCCTTCGCCTGAATTGCATCAAGCGCCTTCTGTGGGTTAGCTAGAGCAGTACCGATCTGCTGCTGAATTGCACCCTTAACTGCTGGCCATGCTGCCTGATCTCCTGGGTAGAAGATTGCAGATGGAAGCAACTTAATGAATGGTGCAAGTGCTGGATCCTTCGCTGCATTCGCTCCTGCTGACTTTGTTGCAGGAATGAAGCCACCAGCAGCCTTAAGGAATGCTGCGTAGTTTGTTGGCTCGAAGATGAAGTCCATCCACTTTGTGATTTCAGCCTTGTGGCCATTTGCCTTGTAAGCAGTGAAGTAATCCTGAACACCAAGTGTTACAGGCTTCTTACCTGGAGCTGCTACGAATGAACCTGAACCGAGGTTGATATTTGCTCCACCATTGTCCTTGAGCCATCCTGGAAGGAAGACTGAACCGTTGATGAATGCTGCCTTACCTGCTGCGAAGAGTGTCTGTGCACAAGCTGTGCGATCACACTTTGCTGGGTTTGGCTGTGTCAACTTCTGATCTGTGAGCTTCTTAAGGAATGTCATTGTCTGAACATTTTCCTTAGAGTTGATTGTCCACTTGCCATTCTTGAATGTAACTCCACCGTTTCCACCAGCCCAGATTGAGAATTCAGCCTGTGCTTCTTCTGGTCCGAGTGGAAGTGCGTATGGATAAACGCCAGGAACCTTAGCCTTGATCTGCTTAAGAACCTTCTCGAGCTCTGTCCATGTTGTTGGAAGCTTTGTAACGCCAGCCTTCTTCAAAATGTCCTTGTTGTAGAAGAGTGCGCGAGCTGATGCCAAGTCTGGAACAGCATATGCAACACCGTTGTACTTAGAGTTGTTGAGGAATGTTGGAACGATGTCATCAAGAGTCTTCTTGCTGACCATCTCGTCTGCGCGATAGAGAAGACCTTCTGCAGCTGCTGCTGAATAGTCACCCTTGTTCACAACGTCAGGTGTCTGACCTGTTGCAATAAGTGTCTTTACCTTGTCATCAATAGTTTCCCATGAGACAACGTTGACTGTTACCTTGATTGTTGGGTTTGCCTTTGTGAACTTAGCTGCAAGGTCATCCCAGAATGGCTGCATGTTTGCATAATCTGCAGCAACCATCTTTAGCTCGACTACATCTGCTGCCTTCGCTGAATTGCCAAGGAAAGCTGAAGCGATCAATGCGGTAGTTGCAACGAGTGCACTAACGCGAGTCACTTTCTTCATCTATATAACTCCTCATACGGTAGGGCCCCGTGAAGGGCTTCGTTGAGAGAAGTAGACATCCTCCCCAGCCCCAAATCAACGGTTTGCGTATAACTGTTTGATAACGAACAAATAAATGCAAAAATGCGCAAAAATTCTTGACTTCTCACCCCGCCCCTCTTTATGGTTGCCCCATGAGCAGCCAATTACATGCAGATATTGAGATCGCCTCCCAGCCAGAAATATGGGCAAAGACAGCTGAATTCGCACCTTCTGTCTTCCATAAGCTCCCGCAAAAGGGCGAGCGCGTGGCGGTCGTGGGCTGTGGAAGCTCCTGGTTTATGTCGATGGCCTATGCCTCCCTCCGCGAGGCCGCCGGCCACGGTGAGACCGATGTCTATGCTGGCTCAGAGTTCAACCACGGTCGTAAGTACGACCGCATAGTCTCGATTTCACGGTCGGGCACCACAACCGAGATTGTCGACCTCCTAGGAAAGGTCTCAACTCCCTCCACCATCCTCACTGCGATCCACGACTCCCCGGTCGAGAAGCTCGCAACAGAGACGATCATCATGGACTTTGCCGATGAGAAGTCAGTGCTGCAGACCCGTTGGGCAACAGCAGCGCTCGGCCTTCTCCGCGCATCCCTTGGTTTTGATCTCGCCTCAATCGTGAAGGATGCCGAAGAGGCTTTAGCAAGTGACATCAGCGCGCTCGTTGAGGTCGAACAAATTTCATTCCTGGGACGGGGATGGACGATTGGTCTCGCACACGAGGCGGCGTTAAAGACTCGCGAATCATCACAGTTCTGGGCTGAGGCATATCCAGCTCTCGACTATCGCCATGGTCCGCTCTCAATCTCTCAGCCAGGTCGTGCTGTCTGGGCATTTGGAGAAATTCCTGCCGACCTCGTGCGCGATATCAAAGCAACAGGTGCACTTTTTGAATCCAGCACATTGGACCCAATGGCACATTTGATTCGTGCTCAACGCGTAGCCATCGCAATTGCAAAGAAGCGCGGAGTCGACGCAGATAATCCTCGCGGGCTATCTCGCTCAATCATCCTCGATAAGTAATTACACTCACCGCTGTGAAGTATGTAGTCGCAGTCGATATCGGTGGAACAGAGATTAAGAGCGCGTTAGTCAACGACGCATTCGACATCATTTCAACCGCGAGCACTGCAACTCCAAAGCCAGATCCTGACGGTCAGCTCACTCTGGCGCTCATTGAAAAAATCGTTCACGAATATTCGTTGCAGCATGAAGTCTCTGCCGTAGGTCTTGGTGTTCTTGGCGTCTTCGATGATGCACTCGGAATCTGTCGCTGGTCTGGAAATCTCGGATGGAAAAACTTTCCCATCCGCGATCAATTACAGGCTCGTCTCGGAATCCCGGTTGCAGCTGGCCACGACATTCGTACAGCAGGCGTTGCAGAACATCGCGATGGCGCAGCCACCGGCTATAAAAACTCAGTATTTATCGCTATCGGCACCGGTATCGCAGCAGCCCTCGTGATTGATGGCCAGATTCGCTACTCCGATGGTTTTGCAGGCGAGATTGGACATATCAATGTCAATGGAGACTTCGATTGTGTATGCGGAAAAAAGGGTTGCTTAGAAGCTGCCTCATCTGCGCTCTCAATCTCAACTGCTTATAAAAACCGCACCGGTAATGCGAAGTCAACAGAAGAAATTGCATCTCTCGTGACTTCCGGTGATTCTATTGCTGCAGATATTTGGAATACAGCTGCCCTTGCACTTGCTCGTGGATGTGAATATGTCATCACGATGCTTGCACCAGAGGCAATAATTTTCGGCGGTGGGCTCGCTCGTTCTGGAGAATTACTTCTCCAGCCAATTCGTGAATATCTGGAGGGCTCACTCACCTTCCAACGTATGCCAGAACTGAAGGTTGCGCGCTTTGGCGCAAAGGCTGGGGCAGTGGGATGTGCGATGTTAGCTTTTGATTTAGTGCAACAGAAGAATTAGAACTTCTCGAAGCGCTTGCCAATTTCGTCTTGAAGATTTTCTAGGATCGATGGAGCATAAGAATTGAGCTTTAAGTACACCCTGCTCTCGGCGATTGCATTCTGTCCCGCAGCCCATGGCGCCCACAACAAAACTGTTCCGACAACATAGGCAAGAACAGCAACTTTTAGACCATGCAAGAGCGCCCCCGCCCATGAGTTAATCCAGGCAAGCGGACCACGCAAAACAGTAAGTTTCAACGCCTTTGCGACTATGGAACCGACCCAGGAACCGATTCCTGCGCCGATGAGGATTGCAAAGATTACCCAGCCGCTGTGATTGTATTGCAGAGCAAAGTAGAGCCCACCAACAGCACCTGCGATATATCCAATGGTTTTGAGAAGGCTCTTCATAAAACCATCTTGGAAACCACTTTTTACCTCAAAGAAGAAGATTGCGATAACTATCAGATCGAAAATCATCTTTATCGCATTCCAAAGTATTTGAAACTGAGAGCACGAAGTTCTTCCACGGATTTAATAGGGCCAATTTTCTTGTACAAAACTTTTCCGTCGCTTTCAACAAACCAGGTTACTGGCACTCCCATACCAAAATACTTTCGCGTCGAACCATCTGCATCAAAGAGATTTGGCCACATGATCCCGTGGGTGCGAGCGAACATTCGCCCATCTTCAATGCGCTTTTCTTCTACATCAACGCCTATGAGCTGAACCTGTGGATTCTTACTCTGGAAGTACTCGACAAAATAGGGAATCTCTTCTTTACATGGATCACACCATGATCCCCAGACGTTGATAATTGCCGGACCTTTAATCGCAGCAATATTCACACCTGGTGAACTGTCGAGACATTCTGCGGAAACTTCTTGAGTGGGATTCTCAATGAGATCGATATGGTTACAGGCAACGACTTCGCCGGTGATGACAGGTTCTGATTTTCCGCATCCTGAGAGAATAAGAAGCGAAGAGAGAGCAATAACTGCGGTACTTCTCAGCTTCATCGGAAGTCCTTATCTGTCTTTACTAATAGGGCTGCTTTTGCGGGATTCATCTCGCCGATACCGACTGATGGACAGATTTTAGCGACCGGACATGCTCCACACGCGGGCTTGCGAGAGTGACAGATGCGACGTCCATGCCAGATCATGCGCTGTGAAAGGTTGGTCCACTCTTTCTGAGGAATCAGCTCTCCCACTTCAAATTCAACTTTGACGGGATCCATTGATGTAGTCCACTCAAAGCGTCGAGATAACCGTCCAAAGTGAGTATCTACTGTGATTCCTGGAATATTGAATGCATGTCCAAGAACAACATTTGCGGTTTTTCTTCCGACACCTGGGAGTGTGATTAACTCTTCCAACGTTGCCGGAACTTCTCCATCAAATTCTTCAACAAGTTTCGTGCCAAGACCTTTGAGATGACGGGCCTTTGCATGGTAGAAACCAGCAGAGAATATGAACTCTTCAATTTCTGGCAACGGAGCTTTTGCATAATCTTTAGCGCTCTTATATTTCTTAAAGAGAGCTGGCGTAATCTGGTTAACCCTCTTATCTGTGCATTGGGCTGAAAGTACAACCGCCACAATTAATTCAAGTGGATTTTTAAAATCAAGCTCACATCGGATCTCTGGGTAGGTCTTGGTCAGAATGCGGTAAATCGCCCTGGCTTGCTTTCGATTTTCCGTATCTGCCTTCACCGGTATAAAGTACCGGTGTGCCTCAAGATGATGAAGTTATACGTCGCGCCCCGCTCTTTACAGCGCTTGATGATGCATCGGCTGCATCGCTACGCGCCTCAATGGACCCGGTAAAGATTGCAAAGGGTGGAGTCCTCTTTAAAGAAGGTGATGAAGGCGAGCACGTCTACGTCATCGTTGATGGAAAGCTCAAGCTCGGAACAGCTAGCGGTGATGGACGTGAGAACCTTCTCTCAATCCTCGGCCCAGGCGAGATGTTCGGCGAACTCTCACTCTTTGATCCAGGACCACGTACATCAACTGCAACTGCAGTCACTGATGCAAAGCTTCTCTCACTGAGCCACGAAAAGCTGATTCCATGGCTTCGCGATAATCCCGATGTTTCACTTCAACTTCTCGCACGTTTAGCTCAGCGCCTACGTCGCACCAACGAAGCAGTCGGCGATCTCGTTTTCTCAGATGTTCCAGGACGCGTTGCTAAGGCGCTTATTGATCTTGGTACACGTTTCGGTAAAGCTACCGATGAAGGCCTCTTTGTTCACCACGACCTCACACAAGAAGAGCTTGCTCAGCTTGTGGGCGCATCACGCGAGACAGTTAATAAGGCTCTCGCAGATTTTGCTGGTCGCGGATGGCTCCGTCTCGATGGTCGCGCAGTGCTGATCACCGATGTCGAGCGCCTCGAAAAGCGCGGTAAATAATGTCCTTGCTTAACCGTTTCGGTTAAGCAACTTCGACTGTTAGCTCAACCTCAACAGGTGAGTTCAAAGGCAACTCTGCAACACCAATTGCGCTACGAGCTGCTACTCCTGCATCACCCCAGATATGCATAAATAATTCAGATGCTCCATTGGCAACTGCTGGGTGTGAAACAAATCCCGGTGCTCCGTTAACGTAGCAAACGATGCGAACAACTTTTACAACTGAGTCAACAGGTGCAACGAGCTCAACAGCCGCAAGTGCGTTAATTGCACAGATCTTTGCCAGTTCGTAAGCATCTTCAACAGTGACATCAGCGCCGACTTTACCTTCTCGTGCGATCTTGCCATCGACCATGGGAAGCTGGCCAGCCGTGAAGACAATGTTGCCGGTGCGAACTGCAGGAACATATGCAGCTAGCGGCTTTGTAGCAACAGGAAGAGTCAGACCCTTTTCAGCTAACTTCGCGCGAACATCTACCAACATTTACTTCACCTCTCGCTTCATATAAGCAACGAGCTGCTCGCCGCCTGGTGCTGGAACTACTTGTACGAGTTCCCATCCATCAGAACCCCACGTATCAAGAATCTGCTTTGTAGCGTGAGACAAGAGCGGGACAGTTGCGTATTCAAACTTCATTAATTTCCTCCAGCGAGAGTTGATTTCACGAGCGATGAAACGAGTGATCCATCGGCTTTTCCTGCAATCAGTGGCTTAATAGCGCCCATCACCTTGCCCATATCGGCAGGTCCTGCAGCGCCAGTTGATGCAACTGCATCAGCAATAATCTTCTTGATCTCGTCTTCAGTAAGTTGAGCAGGAAGGTATTTAGCGATTACTTCGCCTTCTGCCTTTTCCTCAGCTGCCTTATCTGTGCGGCCTGCCTTTGCGAATTCTTCAGCAGCTTCGCGTCGCTTCTTTGCCTCGCGAGAGAGCACAGTGATGATCTCATCATCGCTCAGTACTCGTGCTTCTTTGCCAGCGACCTCTTCATTAGTGATAGCGGTAAGTACCATGCGAATGGTTCCTGATACCAACTTGTCGCTGCTGCGAATGGCCGCTGTTAAATCTTCGTGGAGTTTTTCTTTTAGACTCATAGGTGAATCTTCTCATGCCCCTGTATCTTGTTCACCATGAGTTACGTGCTCCGCGAAGCTGAAATTCCGGTACTTCCTGAAGGTCATGCGCCTATTCGGATTCTGCATTTCTCAGATCTGCACCTGACTCCAAAGCGTAAGACCGAAATCGCCGATATTAAATCGTGGGTGAAGTACTCCCCAGATTTAGTCATTAGCACTGGGGATTTCTTGGCTGATATGAAGGCTGTGCCCACTGTCCTTGATGCTCTCGATGGGTTACTCGATATTCCGGGTTTCTTTGTCTTTGGCTCTAATGATTACTATTCACCAAAGCCAAAGAATCCTCTGAAGTATTTACTGCCAGATCACGGCAAACGAGTCCATGGTGCCGATCTCCCATGGCCAGAGCTCGAGGCTGGTCTACAAGCACGTGGCTGGAAGAACCTCAATAGATCGCGCGCAACCATAAAAATAAATGACACAGTTATAGAAGCGCGCGGCACAGATGATGCCCATCTTGAGCTTGATGATTACTCACTTGTTGCAGGCGAACCCGGAGAATGTGATTTAGCAATTGGTGTAACTCACGCACCATATCTGCGCATCATTGAAGGTATGAGCAACGACAAATTGGATGCGATTTTCGCTGGCCACACACATGGTGGGCAGATTCGATTGCCATGGCCTGGTGGTTCAAAGGCACTTACTACCAATTGTGACTTACCGAATTGGCGCGCCCGTGGACTTACGTATAACGATGATGACCCATACCTACATGTATCAGCGGGAATGGGAACAAGTCCCTTTGCGCGCATTCGCGTTGCAAGTCCACCGGAAGTTTCGCTGGTGACGCTGACTAGCCTTTTTTAGCGAGAGCTTCGATATCAGCATCGACCATGAGATGAGCAAGCTCTTTCCAGTGGGTCTTTGCCTTCCACCCAAATGCATCAGCTGCCTTTGATGGATCACCGATCAGTGCATCAACTTCTGTTGGACGGATGTACTTCTTATCAGTCTCAACATGGTCTTCCCAGTTAAGGCCAGCATGTGAGAATGATGCTTCAACAAAATCCTTAACGGTTGCGCCAACACCGGTCGCAACAACGTAATCCGATGGCTTATCTTGCTGAAGCATCAACCACATTGATTCGACATACTCTTTTGCATAGCCCCAGTCGCGGACAGCATCCATATTGCCGAGGAAAAGCTTGTCTTGCTTGCCAGCCTTGATTGCTGCAACTGCGCGAGTGATTTTGCGAGTGACGAATGTTTCACCGCGGCGAGGAGATTCGTGATTAAAGAGAATTCCGTTGGTGGCATGCATGCCATACCCATCGCGGTAGTTAACTGTGCACCAGTAGGCCATCAACTTTGCCGCTGCATATGGTGACTGTGGGCGGAATACTGAATTTTCATTCTGCGGTGGTGGGGTAGAACCGAAGAGCTCTGATGTCGATGCTTGATAGAAACGGGTATCGATATCTGCGCTGCGGATTGCCTCAAGTAAGCCCACTGCGCCTACGGCATCAACTTGGCCTGTG
>NZ_JBJTMK010000104.1:0-3693 GCF_046070465.1 Candidatus Planktophila sp.
CAGACACCGACCAACGCGATACCTACTGCCAGCGGAACAATAAACGTTGTTGTTCCTGCGCCGAAGTAAGTCAAAGCTGCATAGGCAACGAGCCAGGTGAGAAGGCCCATTGATCCTAAGAGAAAGTAAGTCTTTCCCTTATTGGCAGATTGGAGTTCGCGAAAGTTAGAGCTATTGGCCATTATTTAGAACTTAACGTTAGGAACGTTGCGATCTGCTGCGTTTTCGACCTCATAGAAGGCGCGAGCGCTTACCTTTGCTAAGCCTGCAAAGAAGCTTGTTGGAATGGTTGCAACAGCTTGGTTGAGCGAGCGCACATTGTCGTTATAGAACTGACGTGCAAATGAAACTTTGTTCTCAGTTGTTGAGAGCTCTTCCTGAAGCGAGAGGAAGTTAGTTGATGCTTTGAGATCTGGATAGGCTTCCGCAACTGCGAGTAATCCACGAAGGGCACTTGTTACTGCGCCATCTGCGGCCGCTACATCACCGATTGTTGATGCGCTCGTTGCCTTTGCGCGAGCTGCAACAACTGCATCGAAAGTTGATTGTTCGTGCTGTGCATATCCCTTTACTGTCTCAACTAGGTTGGGGATTAAATCTGCACGGCGCTTAAGTTGTACTTCGATCTGTGCCCATGCTTCATCCACTGTGATGTTGAGGCGAACAAGGCGGTTGTACTGCGCAACAATAAAGAGTGCGATAAGAGCAATAACGCCAATAATGAGGAATGTTTTCATGCTGTATCCAACCCGTTCTCCCCGGGTGATATTCCCCCCAGGATTATTAAATCCTGAAGCGCTCTGCTAATCAGGATGCTATTTAACTGTAGTGCGGTGGAAGTTCATAAAGGAACGGCTTGGGGTTGGCCCGCGCTGTCCTTGGTAACGGTTGAGATATTGCGCTGAACCGTATGGGTGTTCTGCCGCAGATGAGAGCTTAATGAGACAGAGCTGACCGATTTTCATACCTGGGTATAACTTCACAGGAAGGTTAGCGACGTTGGAAAGTTCGAGAGTGATGTGGCCAGAGAATCCTGGATCGATAAATCCTGCAGTCGAGTGAGTAAGGAGCCCGAGGCGACCTAGGGATGACTTACCTTCGAGGCGACCCGCGATGTCATCAGGAAGTGTGATGACCTCATAAGTGGAGGCGAGAACGAACTCACCTGGGTGCAAGATAAATGCCTCGCCATCTTCGGCGATGATTTCGCGAGTCAGCTCTGGCTGCTCGAGCGCTGGGTCAATGACCTCATATTTGTGGTTTTCGAAGACGCGGAAGAACTTATCCAGACGGACATCGACTGAGGATGGCTGGATCATCGATTCTGCGAAAGGCTCGACGCCTACACGCTGAGATTCGATCTGGGCACGGATATCGCGGTCACTGAGTAGCACGAGCGCGAGCCTACCGATTGAGCGTTAAAAAATAACTCTCCGCCACTCTTGCATAAGTTACTGGCGGGTAGAACTATTGCGCCATGAGCCATTACACAGCAAACCTGCGCGATATCGAATTCTGCCTCTTCGACCTCTTGGGTCGCGAGAAGCTCCTAGGTACATCCCTGTATTCAGATCTCGATAGAGATACTGCAATGGGAATGCTGGAAGAGATTAAGCGCATTACTGAAAATGATCTCGCTGCATCGTTTGTTGATGGCGATCGCATCGGAACAGTTTTTGATAAAGCAACTGGTGAAGTAAAACTTCCGGAAAGTTTTAAGAAGTCATATAAAGCATTTGTGGATCAAGGCTGGTGGTCACTCGATGCACCTGTCGAACTCGGCGGAACAAAGATTCCACCATCACTACGATGGGCAATCGCTGAAATGGTTCTCGGTGCAAACCCTGCAATTCATATCTACGCGTCAGGCTATGCATTTGCTCAAGTTGCATACACATTAGGAACAGCAGACCAGAAGAAGATGGCTGGCCATATGGTTAACCGTCACTGGGGCGCAACGATGCAGCTGACCGAACCTGATGCGGGTTCAGATGTCGGTGCAGGTCGCACCAAGGCAGTGCAGCAACCAGATGGAACATGGCACATCACAGGTACCAAGCGATTTATCACATCAGGTGATGCTGATATCTACGAGAACATCATGCACTTCACACTTGCACGTCGCGAAGGTGGCGGACCAGGTACAAAGGGCTTGTCGTTGTTCTTGATTCCAAAATTTATGTTCGATCTCGAAACTGGAGAGCTTGAAAAGCGCAATGGTGTTTATGTCACCAATGTCGAACACAAGATGGGTCTCAATGTTTCAGCAACATGCGAAATGAATCTTGGTGAAAAAGAACCTGCTGTTGGTTATCTTCTTGGAGATGTTCATGAAGGTATTGCACAGATGTTTAAGGTCATCGAATTCGCTCGCATGATGGTGGGAACAAAGGCGATCTCAACTCTCTCTGCTGGTTATATGCAGGCACTTTCCTATGCAAAGTCACGTGTACAAGGTGGAGATATGAAGGTTATGAACGATAAGGCTTCACCTCGCGTGACCATCATTCATCACCCAGATGTGCGCCGCTCATTAATGGTCCAAAAGTCCTATGCAGAAGGCATGAGAGCCCTTGTTCTCTTCACTGCAGCTCAGCAGGATGAAGTTGAACTTGCCCGTGCTGCTGGCGATGAAGATCGTCTGAAGAAAGCGGAAGCGCTCAACGACTTACTGCTTCCTGTCGTTAAGGGATTTGGTTCAGAGCGTGCATGGACACTTCTTGGAACTGAATCACTACAAACATTTGGTGGCTCAGGCTTCACCCAAGATTGGCCACTCGAACAATATGTACGTGATGCAAAGATCGATACTTTGTATGAAGGTACAACAGCGATTCAGGGTCTCGACTTCTTCTTCCGTAAGATTGTTAAAGATGGCGGTAAGGCACTGGGCGCTCTCGGTAAAGAGATTGCTGCCTTCGCTGAAGCGGGGGGAGCAAATGCTGCTGAGAAGCAGGCGTTGCTCAAGGCGCTCGGCGATCTCAATGGAATCATTGGTGTTCTTGTGGGACATGCGATGGCATCACAGGAAGATCCAAAAGAAATTTATAAGGTGGGACTTAATACATCTCGCGCACTGATGGCTGTTGGCGATGTCATCATTTCTTGGTTGCTCTTGCGCCAGGCAGATATCGCAGCAGAGAAGCTACCTACCGCAACTGGTAAAGATAAGGATTTCTACACCGGAAAAGTTGCAGCGGCACATTACTTCGTTCATAACGTTCTGCCTCACATCACGGCAGATCGCAAGATTGTTGAAGCGACAGATAACACCATTATGGATCTGCCTGAATCAGCTTTCTAATACTTAACTAAGATAGGCTCGCCTGCGTGAAACATCGCGGCGAGCTTTATCTTTTCTTAGGAGCACTAACTTTCTCTATCAATGGAATCTTCTCCACTGTGGTTCTCGAGCACATGTCAGCCTTTCGATTGGCGCAGATTCGTGCAATCTCCGCCTTTCTTATCCTCTTCACCTTTGCAATCATCAAGCGTCGCGATTGGTTGAAGATTTCACGGAGAGAGTTACCTCTTCTCATCAATTATTGCGTCATCGGCTTTGCCCTGGTAAACCTCGGTTATTTCCTTGGTATTGAGCGTAAATTGCCGCTTGGCTTGGTACTTATCCTCGAATTCACCGGCCGCGAACGCAGCGCCACCGTCGATTCGGCATGCACCACGAGATGGTCGTGC
>NZ_JBJTMK010000105.1:0-5861 GCF_046070465.1 Candidatus Planktophila sp.
ACTATACCCCTTACCATTATCGGGTACTCAACGCGTAGGCGTTGGGCAAACACATTGGAGAATGAATTGAACGCACTACTTATTATCGGCCGTATCTTCTTTGGCGCACTCTGGATTGGCGCTGGCTTTGCACACTTTAAGAACCTCGAAGCAATGACAGGTTATGCAAAGTACAAGAAGCTTCCTGCTGCAAAGCTCGGAGTCATCGGTTCTGGCCTTACCTTCCTTATCGGTGGAATTCTCGTTGTTCTTGGAACATGGGTTGATCTCGGATCGCTCTTAATCGCAGTCACAGTAATTCTTGCAGCCCTCATCTTCCATCAGTACTGGAAGGAAACAGATGCAAATACAAAGATGCAGGAGACAATGGCATTCAATAAGGACCTCGCACTTGGTGGCGCAGCTCTTATTCTCTTTGCTCTCGTTGCAGGTGGTCTCGTAACAGACTTCGGTCCAAGCGTTGGAACACTCGCACTCTTCGGCTAATTTCTATACTTCACAAGAAAGCCTCCTGAGAAATCAGGGGGCTTTCTTCTTTCTCTGAGAGTATTGCGGTATGGAAATTATGGGCGCCCTCATTGCCGGCGGATTTATCGGTGCAGTCTTGGGTTTCGTAGGAGCCGGTGGCGCCATGCTCTCCGTTCCCATTTTGATGTATCTCTTCGACTTTACGCCTCACCACGCCACTACCGCAGCCCTGGCGGTGGTTTTCATCGCAGCGCTCTCCGGAGCAATTCCCAAGATACGCAAACGAGAAATTCTCTATCGCGATGCGTTAGTGATTTGGGCAATTGGGTTAACGGCAAACTTAGGGTTCTCTTCCATCTCTGACTCTTTCTCGGATACCTTTATTAAGAGTGGCTTTGCCCTGGTTCTTCTCTTCGCTGGAACTTCGATGCTTCGCTCGCCGTTTACCGACACCCATACACGTATGCCCATCCCGAAGTTAATTTTTATCTCTCTCTTGATCGGCTCTATGACTGGAATTTTTGGAATTGGCGGTGGCTTCTTAGCAATCCCAGTATTAGTTCTCTTCTTCGGCACTCCTCACAATATTGCAGCTGGCACTTCGCTTTTAATCATCTCGCTCAACTCGGTCACGGCTCTTCTTGGTCACCTTCAAGTCTGGCATGAGATTGCCTGGCATATCCCCGCAACAATGGCGGTCAGCGCAGTAGTTGTAGCGAGCATCGCCTCACATGTAGGAAGCGCTTCAAACCCCGCAAAGTTGCGTAAAGCTTTTGCTTTCTTGCTCTTCGCGATCGCTGGATTTACTTTGTTACAGGTTCTGCTTCAGTCTTGATAGCTCTCGATAAGAAAGCAGCCACATAAAGAGCGCCTATCGGATAGAGCATCGCCCACGAAAGTGAGGTAACTTCTGCAATTAATCCGGTAAGCGTAGGACCGATAAAAATTCCGGCGATACCGATCAGGCCAACCCTGGCAATTGCAACTGGTGCCGCAATATGTGGCAAACGAGATGCGGCGAGAATAAATGATGGGTACATCGGCCCAATAGCAAGGCCGGCACAGATGAAACCTAGGTTCATAATGATCAGTGCCGGAATCTTCGCATGTGATGAGAGTGGGATAGCAATTGCTAAACAGATCAACCAAGCAGTTGCACCGCTATAGCCGCCGACTCGAACGGTTCTGCGAGCTCCGAATCTCTCAATGATTCGATCCCCGGAGAAACGCACTGCAATCATTGCCAATGCAAACGAAGCAAATCCACTGGCATAGAGACCAGGACCGATTCCCATATTTTCATGGAGCAAAATCGCTGACCAATCACTCGCTGACATCTCTGCAATCATGCTAGTCAAAAGTCCGGCCGCAAGCGCCCAGAGGATTGCAACATCTTTGCCGAACCAAGCGACATAGCCTTTAGTCTCAACCGATCCATCTCCGCGGTGGCCGTCTAGGTTTGCAGGTAACATCGAAAGATTTGTAGGGATGAAGAGAGCCAACGCAACGAGGCCAATAATTATGAAATTAGTACGAGGTGAAATATGAGCAGCCATTACTCCACCAAAAATCGTAGTTACAAACGATCCCAAACTCCATGCTCCGTGAAATGACGTCATGCATTTCTTGTTGATAATTTTTTCAACCGCTACTGCTTGGGTGTTATCACAAATATCGGTGACGACTACACCGAATCCCATGAGAATGAGTCCGACCAACAAAATCCAGGCTGTCGTTGCCATTCCCATAATGATGAGTCCAACCGGGAAAATCAAAGAGGCCACGGTTATCACCGATTTAGTGCCTAACTTATGTATGAGACGTCCACCAAATTGTCCAGCGAGAATGGATCCCAAGGTTGAACCAAGGAAGATAAATCCGAACTGCCCATTATTAATTCCAAGAATTTCTTTGATTTCCGGAATTCGAGGTACCCATGCCATGTTGACTACCCCCATAAGAAAGAAGGAAATCCATACAGCTTTATGAGCTCGCTGGCCGCGCTGAAGATCTGTGGTCACGAGAGAAACCTATCCCCTAACCTTCTCTCTTATGGAGCATATCCTTGAGAAGTCGGCGGTAAAGAGGGTCGCAGCAGCAATGCAGGAACTTTCAATTACTGGACCCATCACCGTCCTGGGCGAGTCAGCTCGCACCGCACAAGATGCAGCCTCTGCGTTAGGAATTGAAGTCGGGCAGATTGCTTCATCACTGATCTTTCAAACTCCCGAAGAGGAAACTTTGTTGATTATCACAAGTGGTCGCCACCGCGTCGATACCGAACTCGTTGCTCGCAACCTTGGCTACAGCGAACTTGGTCGTGTCGATGCGGCATTTGTGAAAAATTTTTCTGGATTTTCAATCGGTGGAGTAAGTCCCATCGGCTGGAGCAATAAACCAGACATTATCTTGATTGATCAAGCGCTCAATGAATACGACGTGGTGTGGGCAGCAGCTGGCCACCCACATGGTGTATTTCCAACATCATTTGCCGAATTGAAAAAGGCTACGGACGCTTCACCAGCGAAAATTTCTCATGAATAAAACTATCTGCTACATATTTACAATTGAGAAAGGCTCCATGCCTTTCGCCTTCTCTCAAATGGCGTGGGGTCGACGAACTGCTCGACGGATTCCTGGAGTCACTTTCGCTAAGTTAATGGGAACCGGAACAGGAAGAACATTTACTCCAAGCGATGCCGATTTACAGAAATGGGCCATCCTCTTCGTTGCCGAAGATTTAGAAATAGTTGAGCAATCGACATTTATTAAAAGATGGAGACGGCGCTCTCTCGAGGTGGATAAGTACATACTTAAACCGATTTCATCTCATGGAAAATGGTCGAAGCGCGAGCCATTTGAGTTGTCTGGAGCCAAACATGGCGGCGGGCCGGTTGTTGCCATTACACGGGCGCGATTGAAATGGTCTCAATCTCTACGCTTTTGGCGCTCGATACCGCCAGTCGTGAATGATCTCCATCAATCCCCTGGCCTGCTTTTCTCCTTTGGAATTGGTGAAGCTCCTATTGGATTGCAAGGCACCTTCTCACTCTGGGAATCAGCGCAATCTTTACGTGAATTCGCCTACAAGAATGCACCGCATCGTGCTGCGATAGCAGATACCGAGAAATTCAATTGGTATAGCGAAGAGCTTTTTGCCCGCTTCGACCTCGTCAATACGGCAGACTTTAACCATGTCCATTAGGCACTACACCCCTCGTCGACGCCGCCTCGGTATTTCTCAGCGCGCCCGCATCACCTTGGGTGGGGCACTTGCCTTAACCATTGCGCTTCAGATTTTCTATCCACTCACCCATGGCACCGTTCTCCAATACATCACAGTCGCAACTGTCTATGTCGGAGCACTCTCGATGGTTCTACATGCATATCTCTCTTACGGGGTGAAGTACGCATGGCGCTATCTCATCATTACTGCGCTCTTTGGTTTTTTCATTGAATTCCTTGGCGTCCACACAGGTTGGCCCTTTGGAATCTACAGCTATGACTCATCGCTCGGCTTTGCAATTGGTGGCGTTCCCATTGTCGTTCCATTTGCATGGGTGATGATGGTTCATCCAGCTCTCGTCGCCGCACGTCGAGTCACTTCAAAATGGACCTTTATCTACGGTGGCGCACTTCTAGCCGGATGGGATCTATTTCTCGATCCACAGATGGTTGCTGCCGGTCGCTGGACTTGGAAGATTGATGGTGCTCACATTCCCTTTGTTCCCGATGTGCCGCTCTCAAACTTCTTCGGCTGGCTGCTAGCAGGTTGTGCAATTGTCGCTCTGCTCAATCTCATTCTTCCATTTGAACGTCGGAAAGAGAGCGCAAGTCTTCGCGCCGTCACAATTCTTTTGACCTGGGTGCTCTTCTCAGGATTTATCGGAAACCTATTCTTCTTTGACCGACCAGGTCTTGCCCTCTTAGGCACCTTCGTATTTGGGGCATTTGCAACGCCATTTATCTATAAGAATTGGCTCGGCGAAGCTTAAATCAAATGGTCTTTGCAATTTTTCTTCTTAACTCTCTCTTGCTTCTCCTTGCACTCATTAACTTTGCAACTATTCGTAAGCCACATTCAGCTTCGACCATTGATTCTTCCATTCTCGTCTTACTTCCGGTTCGTAATGAAGAGGCAAATATCTCCAGAATTCTTGCTGAGCTGGCAAATCAAATAGGAACCCCAAAGCTTCAAGTATTAGTAATTAATGACAACTCAGAAGATCGAACTTTTGAAGTTGCCTCTTCCTTCTCATCAGAACGAATATCTGTAATCAATGCACCTGATCCTTCATCTGGATGGCTTGGAAAGGTAAGTGCGCTCCAATTCGGATGGCAATCTGCCATCGATGCAGATGTCGTTATTTCAATCGATGCTGATGTTCACTTTGAGCGCGACGCGATTGCACGAGCGGTAAGAACTCTTTATAAGAGTGAACTTGATTTTATCTCTCCATATCCGCGACAGGTTGCGGACACATGGGGAGAACGTTTAATCCAGCCACTTCTGCAGTGGTCCTGGATGAGCACCGTTTTATTACGTGGCGCGGAGAAGTTTCCGATGAAATCAACTGTTATTTGTAACGGGCAATTCTTAGTGGTGAGAGGTCTATCCCTCAAGCAGATCGGTGGATTCGAATCAGTAGCCCATAAAGTTCTTGACGATATTGAACTTGGTCGCTCCTTTATTGCTGCCGGTTTTCGTGGTGTTGTGATAGACGGTTCTGCAATCTCATCTACCAGAATGTATTCATCGCTAGCTGAGATCAGAGCGGGCTATGGAAAATCCTTAAGCACTGCATTTGGTTCAATTCCGGGTGCCATATTTGCGGCCGCATTTATGGCGATAACTGGAATCCTTCCAATTCTCTATGCGCTCACTGGAAATCTCCTTGCCGTTGCTGCGACAGCTGCAATCATGGGGACGCGATTAATTAGCGCGGTGTCATCATCTACTCGCTTACGTGATTCATTTCTCCATCCGCTCTCAGCTGCTCTCTTTATCTATCTGCTTTACTACTCATGGCGTAATAAGGGCAGAATTCAATGGAAGGGGCGCACCGTATGACGGGAAATGTCGGCAAAGTGAAAGACCCCAAGAAGATAGTCGTGATTGGCGCTGGAATCGGTGGAATGTGCGCAGCTGCGCGTCTGGCTCGAGCCGGTCATCGTGTTGAAATCTTTGAAGCCTCTGATCGCCCTGGAGGAAAGTGTCGCACTGAATGGATCGGTCGTTACGCCTTTGATACAGGTCCATCTCTACTCACAATTCCCGCTGTCTACCGTGATTTCTTCCAGCGCACTGGAAAACATATGGGCCAGGTTCTCGAGCTAGAAGCAGTCGATCCATCTTTTGATTACCGCTTCCATGATGGCGCATCAGTTCAATT
>NZ_JBJTMK010000106.1:0-17777 GCF_046070465.1 Candidatus Planktophila sp.
ATAAAGCCTGCAACGAATGCGTTTGCTGGCTTGTCGTAAAGGTTGCGTGGAGTATCTACCTGCTGGAGGAGGCCATCCTTAAGAACAGCAACGCGATCACCCATGGTCATCGCTTCAACCTGGTCGTGAGTAACGTAAACAGTTGTGATTCCGAGGCGGCGCTGGAGAGCTGCAATCTGTGTACGAGTTGCAACGCGAAGCTTCGCATCAAGGGTTGAGAGCGGCTCATCCATCAAGAAGACCTGTGGTTCGCGGACAATTGCGCGACCCATTGCAACGCGCTGACGCTGTCCACCTGAGAGTGCCTTTGGCTTACGCTCGAGGTATGCCTCAAGGTCGAGAAGCTTTGCAGCTTCGCGGACGCGCTTGTCGCGCTCTTCCTTATCGACGCCAGCGATCTTGAGCGCGAAGCCCATGTTCTCTGCAACTGTCATGTGTGGGTACAACGCATATGACTGGAATACCATTGCGATGTCGCGATCTTTTGGAGCAACGTTTGTTACATCGCGATCGCCAATAAGAATGCGGCCACCATCGATCTCTTCAAGGCCCGCCAACATACGAAGTGATGTTGACTTACCGCAACCTGATGGTCCGACAAGCACGAGGAATTCGCCATCTGCAACGGTGAGATTGAGCTTGTCTACTGCAGGAGTGGTTGTGCCTGGGTAGATGCGTGATGCGCCATCAAATACAACTGATGCCATTTCTTTAACTTCCTTATCCGGGCAGGTACGTGCCCGACGGTCCGAGGGTAAGGCGTTGGCCGGTTGACCAACGGGGATAGATTATCTGCGCGTAGACCGAGAGGGAAGAGGCTCGCTACACTTCTTGCATTATGGACTCTGCGCCCAATGGCTCGATATTTGCTCCAATCGCTCTAGTCATTTTTTTGATTTTGCTCGGTGCCCTCTTCGTAGCAGCCGAAATCGCGTTGATCTCTCTCCGAGAATCTCAAGTCCGTCAGGTCGCCCTCCGTGGTCGCCGCGGAGCCAAGGTCGCCAAACTCCACTCCAACCCCAACCGACTCCTAGCAGCGGTTCAAGTCGGAGTAACGCTCTCAGGATTTCTCTCAGCGGCACTTGGCGCCGAGAAGTTAGGTCAATTTGTGATTCCGTGGCTGGAAGGCCGCGGAATGAAGAGCGACCTTGCCAATACGACCTCACTCGTGGGAGTGACCATCGTGATTGCCTACATCTCACTGGTCTTTGGCGAGCTTGCTCCCAAGAAATTGGCGCTCTTTCGCTCCGAGCCCATCGCAATGTGGTCGGCGGGATTTATCGACATCATCGCAAATGTGTTTAGGCCAATCATCTGGATGCTCTCAAAATCTACAGATCTTGTAGTTCGCCTCTTCGGAATTGATCCGAAGGAAGCTCGCGAGCAGATGTCAGAAGAAGAGCTACTCGACCTTGTTACGGGACATGCAGCGTTGACTGATGAAGAGCGAGATATCGTTGAAGAAGTCTTTAATGCTTCAGAGCGTCAAGTTCATGAACTTATGGTTCCCAGGACTGAGGTTGATTTCATCGACGGTTCTCTCACTATCTCAAAAGCTATTGCGCTCGCTGCTGAGAAATCACACTCGAGGTATCCAGTTGTTCGTGGCTCATCAGACGAGGTCATCGGTTTCATACATGTTCGAGATTTAATTGATCCTGCTCTTGCAAATTCACAAGCCAAGATTCAGGAGTTGACTCGAAACATTATGTTCTTGCCAGGTACAAAAGGCGTTCTTCCGGCACTGACAGAGATGCGAGCACAACGTCAACATCTTGCGATTGTCCTTGATGAATACGGCGGAACAGACGGAATTGTCACTATGGAAGATCTCGTTGAATGCCTTATTGGCGATATTCGTGATGAATATGACGGCGATGAGCAAGATCTAGCCGCATCGTCTCGTACCGGTGATTTCGAAGTCGATGGCTTGATGTCGCTGGAGGATCTTTCAGAGCAATCAGGCGTTGATATTCCTGAAGGCCCATACGAAACAATTAGCGGCTATGTAATGCACTTCCTCGGTCGCATTCCAGTTGAGGGTGACCTGCTTAACGTCAATGGAATTCGAATCACAGTGCTTTCCATGGAAGGCAAGCGCGTAGGGCGCTTACTCATCTCTCGTTCTTGATAATTCAATGGATTTATCCACGTGAATTTGACGGGGTTACCATGCGAGAATACCGACATGACTGTTAAGCGCGTCCTCTCTGGAATCCAGCCCACAAGTGATTCCTTCCACCTAGGAAATTACCTTGGTGCGGTCAAGCAGTGGGTCGAGCTTCAAGATGGCCACGATGCTTTCTACTGCATCGTAGATCTTCACGCTCTCACGGTTGAGACCGATCCCGCTTTATTGCGTAAGCGCACTTTGATGTCAGCGGCACAGTTGTTAGCTCTTGGAATCTCTCCAGAGAAATCAACTCTCTTTGTGCAATCACAAGTTCCACAACACAATCAGCTGGGTTGGATCATGGAGTGCATGACAGGCTTTGGTGAAGCAAGCCGTATGACTCAATTTAAAGATAAGTCAGCAAAATCAGGCGCCGATGCAGCTCGAGTAGGTCTCTTCACTTATCCGATGTTGATGGCGGCCGATATCTTGCTCTATCAATCTCACCTAGTTCCGGTCGGAGAAGACCAACGTCAACATATCGAACTCACTCGCGATATCGCAGGACGTTTTAATTCACGATATGGACAGACCTTCCAAATTCCAGAGGGCTTCATCCTCAAGCAGGGTGCGAAGATTTATGACATCCAAGATCCCACCTCCAAGATGAGCAAGTCATCAGGCTCGGGATCAGGGTTGATCGACATTTTGGATGCGCCAGAAGTAAACCTGAAGAAATTCAAGAGCGCGGTCACAGATGCCGGTCGTGAAGTGAAGTTTGATGCCGCGCAAAAGCCAGGCATCAGCAATCTTCTTACGATTCACTCAGCACTATCAGGCAAGTCAATTGCAGAACTTGAGAATGAATTTGAGGGCAAGGGCTACGGAGACTTCAAGTCAGCGGTAGCAGAAGTTGTTGTTGAATACTTCCGCCCTATCCGCACACATGCACTTGAACTCCTTGAAGATGAAAGCCATCTCTTAAAGATCCTTCACCAAGGTTCAGAGAAGGCACGCGATGTTGCTCAGTCAACTATTGAGGCGACCTATAAGAATCTCGGTGTGGTCCTCTAATGAAAATTCGCGGCATATCTACTGCACTCATTCTTGTGATTTCTGCACTCTTTGCCGCACCTGCTCATGCTTCTTCGACAGTAATTGGTATTGCCTACGATATTGGTGGACGCGGAGATCGCTCCTTCAATGATGCTGCAGCGGTAGGGCTTGAGAAGGCATCGAAGCAATTTAGCTTCACAGTGCAGCCAGTCGTGACTGATGGCACAACGACAGACCGCGATCGTCGAGTCCGCTCGCTTATTGCCAAGAATTGCAACCCCATCATTGTGGTGGGTGCCGGTTATGCGCCCGTAATCCAGGCGCTAGCTGTTGAATTTCCTAATACACAATTTGCGATCCTCAACGATGCCTCGATCGATGCCCTCAATGTCACCTCATTGATTTTCGCTGATACTCAAGGAGCATACCTAGCCGGTTTTAGCGCCGCGCTAGTATCAAAAACGGGAAAAGTTGCCATGATTGCAAATTCCAATCAAGCAGATATCTATCAGAATGGTTTCTTGGCCGGAGTACTCGCTTCAAAGAAGCCAGTGGCTTCAACCGTGAAATATGTCAACGGATCTTCAGTAACCGCTACAAAGCTTGCTATGGATGCCGGATCTGATGTCATCTTTATTGCACGACCAGGATCTGACTCAGAAGTCTTCGCCGCGATTGTTGCTCGCAATAAGGCGAAAGAGAAGACCAAGAGTTTCAAACCCGTTGGAATGATTACCATCGAACCCGATCAATATGTCACTGTCACCAGTGCATCAAAGAAGTACCTCTACGCCTCGGTTGTAAAACATGTTGATAAGGCGATGTACGACGTTATTGCAAAGGCTGTTTCTGGGACACAGTACTTGGATGTTCTCGATCCTGTCGCTGGAATTTATGGCCACCGGTACACGGTCACTGGGGGAGGTATCACCTTCAAGACCTATCTACCGCTCTTGACCTCGGCCAGCGCCTCCATCAATAAAGCAGCTCTTATCGCTTCGAAAATCGCGGGTTAACGACCAATTCCTTCAAGTCCGGGTTGAGAGTTTTCCTATTTGTTACATGCCACGCCCAAGAATTCGCCTTAAAATTTAGGAAAACTTAGAGCGAAAAGATAGGCTCCCACACACAGCCCTTCAGCACCGTAAAAAGCGTGAGAGGGATCCATAGTTCATATTTCCTTGGAGGAAACCTTGAAGAAGACAACAAAGCTTGTTGCAGCCTTCGCAGCTGCAACACTTGCATTCGGTGTAGCTCCAGCTGCAACCGCTGCAAACGCAACAAAGGCATGCCTTGCTCTCGATACAGGTGGCGTAGACGACAAGTCATTTAACGCTTCTGCATGGGCTGGCGCACAGGCTGCTGCAAAGAAGAACTCATCAATCACAGTGAAGTACCTTGCAGCGACATCAGATGCTGATTACGCACCAAACATTAAGAAGCTTGTTGATGAGAAGTGCGACATCATCGTTGGTGTTGGATTCCTTATCAACGGAGCAATCGTTGCTGCAGCAAAGGCGAACCCATCAGTGAAGTTCGCAATTGTTGACCAGGATGGCGAAGACCATGGCGCAGACGGATCTGTCTACCCAGGCAAGAAGTTCTCGAACCTTAAGCCACTTCAGTTCTCAACAAACGAGTCTGCATTCCAGGCTGGTTACCTTGCAGCTGGCGTATCAAAGACCGGCAAGGTTGCAACTTACGGCGGACTTAACATTCCACCAGTCACAATCTTCATGGATGGATTTGCTAAGGGTGTTGCTTACTACAACACAAAGAAGGGCAAGTCAGTACAGGTCCTCGGTTGGGATACAAAGAAGGCAGACGGAACTTTCGTTGGTGGCTTCTCAGATTCAGCTAAGGCGCTTCAGATCTCTAAGAACTTCGAGCAGCAGGGTGCAGATGTAATCTTCCCAGTTGCTGGCGGTCTTGGTGGCGCAACAGCAGGTAACTCAATCGCTTCTAAGAAGTCAGTAGTTATCTGGGTTGACTCAGATGGATTTATCGCAGCTCCTCAGTACAAGAAAGTACTTCTTACTTCTGTAGTCAAGGGCGTTGATATCTCAGTACAGACTGTGATCGCAGATACAGCAGCTGGCAAGTTCTCTTCAACAGGTTACAACGGTAACCTCAAGAATGGTGGAACAAAGCTTGCTCCTTACCACGATCTCATCCGCGTGGTTCCTTCTGCACTTCGCACCGAAGTAACTAAGCTCGGTACAGATATTGCAAATGGAAAGGTTTCTGTTAAGTAATTAACAGATAACCGTTCTATCAAAACGGGGCTAGCGCGAAATCGCTAGCCCCGTTTTGCTTTGTAATAAAGTGATTGGGGCAGTAGATTTACGTACATGTCCCTTGAATTGCGCGGCATTACCAAGCGCTTTGGTGCACTAACCGCTAACGATTCCATTGATCTCAAAGTTGAATCAGGCGAGATTCATGCAATCCTCGGTGAAAACGGTGCCGGTAAGTCCACATTGATGAATATCGTTTATGGTCTGTTGGCCCCTGATGAAGGTTCAATCTGGGTCGATAGCAAAGAAATCACAATCGACTCCCCATTAGATGCGCTGGCTGCTGGAATTGGAATGGTCCATCAGCACTTCATGCTGATACCCGTCTTTACTGTCGCAGAAAACATTGTCCTCGGCCATGAAAAAGTAAAAGGCCCGGGATTTCTAGACCTAGAAACCGCGCGCGCTGAAATTAAGCGGGTATCTGCAGAGTTCAATTTCGATGTAGATCCTGATGCGCTAGTGGAGGATTTGCCCGTCGGTATTCAGCAACGAGTCGAGATTATTCGCGCCTTGATTTACGATGCCAAGGTTCTCATTCTGGACGAGCCAACTGCGGTACTCACTCCACAGGAGACCGATGAACTTCTAAAAAATATGAAGAAGTTACGTGATCAAGGTACGGCAATTGTCTTTATCACCCACAAGCTTCGTGAGGTGAAGGAAGCAGCTGACAAGATCACCATTATTCGACGCGGGGCAGTAGTCGGTACTGCATCTCCAAGTGCAAGCCAAGAAGAACTTGCGTCCCTGATGGTAGGTCGCCCAGTCTCGCTCGATGTAGAAAAAGCCGCACCAAAGCTGGGCGATGTTGCACTCAAGGTCGAACATCTCAATATTCATGATCACACAGGTCGCGCTCTCGTTAAAGATGTCTCCTTTGAGCTTCGTGCTGGCGAGGTACTTGCAGTTGCTGGAGTTCAAGGAAATGGCCAATCCGAGCTGGCAGAGGCGATCGTTGGATTGCAAGAGCATGTCGATGGCCACATCTATCTCGGTGAGGAAGAGATTCATAAGGGGAAAGTGCGCGATGCGCTCCACGCCGGCATTGCATTTGTTCCAGAGTCTCGAGAAGAAGATGGCTTGATTTCCTCTTTTAGCATTGAAGAGAATCTCATTCTGGATCTTCACGATCTCCCTCCCTTTGCTCAGGGCCCGGTAATCTCACAAAGTAGAGTTGCTGAGAATGCCGCTGCGCGCATCATCGAATTCGATATTAGAGCTCAATCCGCCAAGGATTCAGCCTCATCGCTCTCGGGTGGCAATAAGCAGAAAGTTGTCCTTGCGCGCGAGCTCTCTCGCCCAGTGAAGTTGGTAGTTGCATCGCAACCTACCCGTGGCCTTGATGTTGGCTCAATCGAATTCGTTCACGAGCGCATCATTGCCGAGCGTGATTCTGGTCGGGGAGTGCTTCTCTTTAGCACCGAACTCGATGAAGTCGTCGCGCTGGCAGATCGAATCGCAGTGATGTACCGCGGTGAATTTATTGCAATCGTTCCAGCAGATACCTCACGAGAAGAGTTGGGTCTATTGATGGCAGGTGTGAAGAAATGAAGATTCTAAGAAAACTCACCCTTCCGCTTCTTGCATTTGCTATGGCGCTCTTCGTCAGTGGCTTGCTCGTTGCATTCTCTGACTCAAAAGTTCTCGCACTTAAGTCATCACCACTATCTATGCTTTCTAAGGCATTCTCTACCGCCGGAAATGCCTATTGGGCGCTCTTCCGGGGATCGATTTTTGATTCAAAGTTAACTGATGCTGGATTGCTCCATGGTTTCTATCCGCTCTCTGAAACTTTGGTCGCCGCATCGCCACTCATTTTGACCGGACTCTCCGTTGCACTCGCTTTCAAGGCAGGACTATTCAATATTGGTGCGCAAGGCCAATTTATTGCAGGTGCAATCGGCGCAAGTTACGTAGGCTTCCACTTCCAGTTCCCTGTTGTCATCCATGTAATTGCAGCAATTGCAGCGGCAATGGTGTGTGCTGGTCTCTACGGTGGATTTGTTGGATTTCTCAAAGCACGTACCGGTGCGCACGAAGTAATTGTGACCATCATGCTCAACTATGTAGCGGGATATTTCTTGCTCTGGTTGCTCAGTACTAAAGCTTTCCTTCGCCCAGGTCGCCAAGATCCTTTGGCACCGGAGGTACGCATGAGTGCGCGATTGCCACATTTATTTGGAAGCGAACTCCGCGCAAACCTTGGATTTATCATCGCCCTTCTAGGTGCAGGTGCAGTGTGGTGGTTGCTTAACCGCAGTACATGGGGATTTAAGTTCCGTGCAGTAGGTGCCAATGCCTCTGCTTCACGTACTGCAGGAATTTCTGTAGGCCGCTCAACCACAACCGTTATGTTTATCGCGGGTGCGCTAGCCGGTCTTGCAGGAGCAGTACAGATACTCGGCTCAGAACCTGCAATGACCGCTGGCGTAGGAGGAAGCTTCGGATTCGATGCGATCACCGTGGCTCTTCTCGGTCGCGGAACGCCAATAGGAACGGTATTTGCAGCACTTCTCTTTGGTGCACTTCGTGCCGGCGGATTAACGATGCAGGCAAGCACTGAGACACCGCTCGATCTCGTTCTCGTGATTCAGGCCCTCGTTGTACTTTTCATCGCCGCTCCCGCACTGATTAAGGCAGTCTTTAGATTGAAGAACGTTGATGCTGGCCAAGCGGTCGCTTCGAAGGGATGGAACGGCTAATGAGTACCCAAGAAGTTCGATCTCTATCTGCGCCAGAACGTCGTCGCCGTCGCGGAATCATCACGATGGGCGCTCTTGGCTTCTTCGCCCTCATCGTATTTGCAATCCTTCCTCAGGAAGGTCAGCCAGTTACCTACAGCTTTGTTCTCGGAAACGAGTGGGTTCTCTTCAAAGAGTGGATTATCAATTCAAAAACTGGCTCACTCGCCTTTGCTATCGCCGCGCTCCTCGCTGTTGTACTTGCTGCGCTCCAGTTTCGAGCCGGAAAGACCGTTCGACTAGCCAGCGGGGTATTTGCAGTTTCTTTTATGATGTCATTTCTCTGCTGGGCCGCAGCAGGCAAGTTCATCCCCTTCACTGGACTACTTCAAGGCGCACTCCTCTTATCAGTTCCCTTGATATTTGGCGCTATGGCTGGCGTTCTCTCCGAACGATCAGGTGTTATCAATATCGCCATTGAAGGCCAGCTCCTTGCCGGCGCATTTATCTCTGGCGTTGTTGCCTCGCTACTGCATAACAACTGGATCGGCTTAGCCTTTGCGCCAGTTGCTGGCGCACTTATCTCATTACTCCTTGCTCTCTTCGCCATTAAATATGGAATTGATCAAGTGGTCTTGGGTTTTGTGCTCAATGTTTTAGTAATCGGTCTAACAAACTTTTTCTATAAGAAGCTGCTTATTCCGTATCAAAGTGAGTGGAATGCCGCAATTGCATTTACACCGATTGAGATTCCCTTGCTCTCCAAAATTCCAGTGATTGGGCCAATCTTCTTTAGCCAGAGCATCATCGTCTACTTAATGTATGTCGTTGTCGCGATTATTCATATCGCACTCTTTAAAAGTAAGTGGGGGCTTCGTACCCGTGCGGTTGGTGAACACCCAACTGCAGCTGAATCCGTTGGAATCGATGTTAATAAGATTCGCTTTAGAAATGTCATCCTCGCTGGAGCTGTGGCCGGTCTAGGCGGAGCGTTCTTTACTCTTGGCGCAGTTGGCTCTTTTAGCAAAGAGATGACCGCTGGTAAGGGCTTTATTGCACTGGCAGCGCTCATCTTTGGCCGCTGGAGCCCACTGGGTGCGGTTGCCGCAGCGCTCATCTTTGGCTTTGCCGATAATCTCCAAGGATTGCTCACCATCACCGGAACCCCAATCCCATCTGAATTTATGTTGATGGCTCCTTATGTCGCAACCATTATCGCTGTCTCCGGATTCGTCGGAAAAGTTCGAGCTCCGGCTGCGGATGGAATTGCCTACAAGCGTGGAGGCGGTTCCCACTAATGCAGATCGATTGGCAACTCTTGCGCAATGAAGCGCTGGAAGCGATGAAGAAGGCATACGTGCCTTACTCAAAGTTTCCAGTGGGAGTTGCCGCCCTTGTAGATGATGGTCGCATTGTTACAGGATGTAATGTCGAGAATGCTAGCTATGGTTTAACTCTCTGTGCAGAGTGCGGTCTAGTTTCATCTCTCATCGCATCCGGCGGCGGTCGACTCGTGGCTTTTGCATGTGTTGATATCTCCGGCAACCCATTGATGCCATGTGGTCGTTGTCGCCAGTTATTGCAAGAACATGGCGGATCCACACTTCAGCTGATGACCGATGAAGGTGTGAAAACTTTAAATGACTTACTACCGTGGGCGTTCGGTCCAGAAGAGATTGAGACGAGATTGTCATGATTGAACCATTTGCAGCAGTTGAAGTCATTGCAGCCAAGCGCGACAAGTACGAACTCACTGATTCTCAGATTGATTGGGTAATCGACGCTTACACTCGCGGCGTAGTGGCCGATGAACAGATGTCAGCACTTGCCATGGCGATTCTTCTGAACGGTATGAATGCGCGTGAAATTTCTCGCTGGACAAATGCGATGATCAATACCGGCGAACGCATGAACTGGACCGCCCTTGATCGTAAAACCGCAGATAAGCATTCAACGGGCGGAGTCGGTGACAAGATCACTCTTCCACTTGCACCACTTGTTGCAGCATGTGGGGGAGCGGTTCCTCAACTGTCAGGTCGCGGACTGGGCCATACCGGTGGAACTCTCGACAAGATGGAATCGATTCCTGGTTGGCGGGCATCGCTATCAAACGATGAAATGCTTCAAGTTTTGAAAGATACTGGTGCAGTTATCTGTGCTGCCGGTGCTGGTTTAGCTCCTGCAGATAAGAAGCTCTACGCACTTCGCGATGTAACCGCGACGGTAGAGGCTATTCCACTCATTGCCTCTTCCATTATGAGCAAGAAGATTGCAGAAGGTACGTCAGCTCTCGTTCTCGATGTAAAGACGGGTTCCGGTGCATTTATGTCCGACCCCAAGAAGGCATCAGAGCTTGCGCACACTATGGTGCAACTTGGTGTTGATGCTGGCCTCAAGATGCGCGCGCTAGTCACTGCGATGGATGTTCCATTGGGATTAACAGCTGGAAATGCACTGGAAGTGCGCGAATCAGTAGAAGTCCTTGCTGGCGGCGGTCCTGCTGACGTTGTTGAGCTAACAATTCTTCTTGCCCGAGAGATGATTGAAGCAGCTGGCATTGTTGGAAAAGATCCTGCAGTTGCTTTGAAAGATGGAAGCGCAATGGATCACTGGCGTCGCATGGTTGCAGCTCAAGGTGGAGATCCAGATGCAGCTCTTCCTGTTGCGCGAGAACAACATGTTGTGAAGGCAACCAATAGCGGAATTATTACAACTATGGATGCGATGAAGGTTGGTGTATCAGCATGGCGACTCGGCGCAGGGCGTTCCAAGCAAGGTGAGATGGTTCAAGCAGGTGCTGGCATTGAAATGCATGCAAAGCCTGGCGATTACATTGAAGCCGGAGCGCCTCTCTTCACCTTGCATACTGATGAAGCTCCACGTTTTGCTCGTGCCCTAGAAGTTCTAGAAGGCGCAGTGACGATTATTGAAAATGGAGTCGTCGACCGACTCCCACTAGTTCTCGAAAGGATTCAAGGATGAGCGTTGTAAATCCAGATCTCCTGAAGAAGCCGAGCCAAGATCAGGTCAAGCGACTACCTAAAGCGCTGCTGCATGATCACCTCGACGGTGGCCTTCGCCCCGAGACTATTATTGAAATTGCCAAGAAGATTGGGCACGAACTCCCTACCTATGATGCAGCAGAGCTCGCAGAATGGTTCCGTGCATCTTGTGATTCAGGATCATTGGTCCTCTACTTAGAAACCTTTGCTCACACAGTTGCCGTAATGCAGCGTCGCGAAGATGTTGTTCGTGTTGCTCGTGAATGTGCAGTAGATCTTGCTCGCGATGGAGTTGTCTATGCTGAAGTTCGCATGGCACCAGAGTTGCTGACAGAGAAGGGTCTTACGCTCATCGATGCCGTTGAGGCGATTCTCCAAGGTTTCCGTGAAGGCGAGAAAGAGGCCAAGGGCGAAGGCAACACCATTCGCATCTTCTCTCTCCTCTGTGGGATGCGCCAGAATGCACGATCACAAGAGGTGGCTGAGCTAGCGGTGAAGTATCGCGATAAAGGTGTTGTCGGCTTTGATATTGCAGGTCCAGAAGATGGTTTTCCACCTAGCGACCAACTCGACACTTTCGAATACCTTCGCAGAGAGAATGCACACTTCACAATCCACGCTGGTGAGGCATATGGACTCCCATCTATCTGGGAGGCAATTCAGATCTGTGGGGCAGAACGTCTAGGTCATGGTGTTCGTATTGCTGACGATATCGACTTTAATCACACTCCAGCGCGTTTAGGGCGTCTTGCATCGTACGTTCGCGACCGTCGTATTCCACTTGAGATGTGTCCGTCTTCAAATATACAAACAGGAGTTGCGGCATCATTTGCTGAGCACCCACTTGCAAAGCTTTCCAAGCTTCGTTTCCGCGTCACAATCAATACTGATAACCGTTTGATGTCAGCAACTTCGATGTCTCGTGAGATGAACGAGATGGTTGCAGCATGCGATTGGAATTTCCTTGACCTTCAGCGCGTGACGATCAACGCCTTAAAGAGCGCCTTCATTCCTTTTGAAGAACGACTCACAATCATTGATGAAATTGTTAAGCCAAAATTTGCTGCAATCGCAGGCGAATAATGAGTAACGCACTTCTCATCGCTCTCCTTGCAATTACTGCAGCTACATCACTTTACGTTGTTCGCAGTGTGCGCACTATTGGGAGCAAAATCACCGAAGTTCTAGTGCAAGGCCGCGCTCTCGAAAAGAAGTTAGGCGTAGTTGAAAAGAAGTTGCATGCTGATGCTGGTTCAGTATTGGCAAAGATGAATCTGCTTAATCTGCAGCTTCCCGGAATGGCTGAGAAAGATTTTAATTTCATTCTCTCGCTTACAAGTCATCCTGCGCGATTCGATGCACTTGCGCTTGCCTTGCCAGAGCTGAAGAAACAGGTCCTTCAGCCGACAGAAATTATTCTGAACATCGCACACGGCGACATCGCGCACTTGCCACAATCTGTACGCGACCTTGAGGCTACTGGTTTTGTTGTGATCAATGAATGCACAGATCTAGGTCCCGGCAAGAAGTTAATTCCGACGCTGAAGGCCTATCCAGGCATGCCCATCATCGTGGTCGACGACGATCTTCTCTTAAATCCAGAGCTGACCTTGCAGCTCATGCTCGAGCATCATCTCTACCCAGATTCCATCATCGCCTCCCGTGTACACAGAGTCACCTACGCTCAGGATGGCCTTTTAGAGCCCTTCTCAGCGTGGGAGAAGGCCTCAGATAGCCTGGCTGGGCCTTCCTTTGACCTGATGGCTACCAGCGGAGCAGGCACCCTCTTCCCAGCGGGCGCCCTCCACCCCGATGCCCTCGATGAGACTCGTTACGTTGAACTCGCCTTCCATACCGACGATCTTTGGTGGTTCTTCCAAGCTCGACGCAATGGCACAACCGTTCGTCGCTTGCCGGGAAATCGTCCGCTGGAATTCATTCCAGAGACGCAAGAAGTTGGGCTATGGCAGACTGGCAATAAAGATCGCAACGACATCAACTTTAAAAAGCTCGTCGATGAAATTGGAGTAGTAGATGGCAACAAGTAAATACACCCTCAAGCAGGTCGCAAAGACAATCGATTACGCGCTCTTGCGTCCAGATATGTCTCGCGATGAAGTTCGTGAAGGTTGCCTCGTTGCTCTTCAGTACGACGTTGCATCCGTGTGCTGCAAGCCAGCAGACGTCGCATTCTGTGCAGATATCTTGCGAGGCAGCGATGTCCATGTTGGAACAGTTGTCGGCTTTCCTCACGGTAATTCAGCCACATCAGTGAAGGTCTTTGAAACAAAGCAAGTCGTTGCAGATGGTGCAACTGAGATTGATGTCGTGATGAACATCGGTTGGATGAAGTCTGGAATGTATGACGAAGTCCGCGAAGAATTGGCAGCGGTAGTTGCAGCAGCCGGTGGACATCAAGTCAAAGTTATTCTCGAAAACGCATATCTGACTAAAGAAGAAATCGTGAAGGCGTGTCAGCTGGTGGAGGCTTCCGGCGCTGACTATGTGAAAACTTCGACGGGTTTTGCACCTACCGGTGCAATCCTTGAGGATGTAAAGCTGATGCGTGCATCTGTCTCCTCTAAGATGGAGGTCAAGAGCGCAGGCGGTGTAAAGAACCTCGATATGTTATTGGCCTTTATGGATGCAGGAGTAAAGCGCAGCGGCGCATCAGCTGCAGCCGCGATGCTCGATGAATTTAAGGAACGTTTTGGCGCTTAGCCTTGCAAGAACTTCTTCAGAGGTTCGCGGAGCTCATGTAACAGCGCTGCAGACTCTTCTGAAGTCTTGGTAATGACTTCGATGTAGCACTTCATCTTCGCCTCTGTACCCGAAGGGCGCACGATGATGCGGATTCCGCCCGACAGCCAGATTCGTAGGCCATCGGTAGGTGGCAGGCCATCTTTCGGGGCAGCTAAATCATCGATGCTTTCTACTTTTCGTCCTGCAATCTCTGCTGGTGGATTTTTGCGGAGCCCTGCAAGGAGACGAGTAATAGCTGACATATCTGCCACGCGAATTGAAATCTGTTCTGTGCCATGGAAGCCATGGCGCTCCCATACTTCATCGAGCAAGTTCGCGAGGGTAAGTCCATCGCGCTTGAGATCCATAGCAATCTGAGTCAGGAAGATGGCAGCAGATACGCCATCCTTATCGTTAACAGTCTCTGAATCCACTGCATAACCAATTGCCTCTTCGTAGCCGTATGCAAGATCTTCAATCTTAGCGAGCCACTTAAATCCAGTAAGCACTTCTTTAAAGTCAACGTTGTAATGCGCAGCAATTTTGCGGAGAGCAGAGGAAGAGACGATGGAATTTCCCATAGTGCCCTGTGGCTGGGTGCGAGCAATCCATTCTCCGAAGATGACACCGAGCTCATCTCCGCGCAACATGCGCCAACCAACTTTAGGATCATTGATTGCCGCCGCACATCTATCTGCATCAGGGTCGTTAGCGATGACGAGGTCTGCGCCAAAGTCACGTGCCTTGGCTAGCGCTAAATCGATGGCACCTGGCTCTTCAGGGTTAGGGAATGCAACAGTTGGGAAATCAGGATCTGGCGTGCATTGTTCATCAACCAGAATTAATGTGGCGAAACCTGCGTGATTAAAGACGCGCTGTACCGTCTCTGTTCCGACGCCATGCATTGCCGTGTATACAACTTTGATGTCGCCAGGGCGGGGAGCCAACTTCACGGTGCGGGCGATGTATTCAGAGATGACATCTTCACCGAGAATCGTCCACTTATTTCCTCGGGGGAGTGACTTCAGGGATGTCACAGCATCGATATCTGCCGCAATAAAACCATCAGTCGGATTAATGATTTGAGATGATGCGTATTCAATGCCATCTGCTTTAGGGCCGATATAAACCTTGTAGCCGTTATCTTGCGGTGGGTTGTGGCTCGCAGTCACCATGATTCCGACATCGCACTTCAAATGTGATGTCGCAAATGCCAATACCGGAGTAGGAAGTGGACGTGGAAGAATGTAGACATCCATACCCGCACCGCTGAGTATCTCTGCTGATTCTTGGGTGTAATCCTCAGATCCGTAACGCGCATCGCGGCCAATGACGACAGATTTCATTCCGCGCTTGGTCATATATGCAGCAATACCTGCAGCTGCGCGACCAACAACTGCGCGGTTCATGCATGACGGTCCTGCACCATTTGGTCCACGAAGCCCTGCGGTACCAAATTGAAGAAAGCCACTGAACAATGGTGTGAGCGCAGCCTCATCTCCCGCATCGAGAAGAGCCTGGAGATGTGCGGCGGTAACTGGATCTGGATCATCTGCTATCCAGGCCTTTACCTCTTCAATAAGCGCTGCATTCATGCAGATGAGATTACTCGCGTTTCCTTCAAACCGGAATCGGACCCTAATCCGGATCTATACAAGTTTTGGAATAGTTGTCTTGAGAAGCTGACCCATTCGACTAGCAGCAGCTTTGCCTGCAGCGATCACTTCTTCATGGTTGAGCTTCTCGCCTGTCATGCCTGCAGCCGCATTGGATACCAATGAGATACCAAGCACTTCTGCTCCCATTGCGTGGGCAGCAATCGCTTCAGGAACTGTAGACATTCCGACCAGGTCAGCGCCCATAGTGCGCATCATCAAAATCTCAGCAGGAGTCTCGTAGGTAGGCCCGCGCCAGTGAACATAAACGCCCTCTTGAAGTGAGGAATCTTCCTTCTTTACGATCTCGCGAATGCGCTTGCTATATAAATCTGTGAGGTCAACAAATGTTGCGCCAGAGAGCGGTGACTGAGCAGTCAGCGAGATGTGATCGCGAATCAGAACAGGTTCGCCCACCTTGTAACCTGCATTGATTCCACCACAGGCATTTGTCAGGACTACAACTTTGCAGCCAGCTTTAACTGCGGTTCGCACGCCGTGAACAACAGGCTCCATACCCTTGCCTTCGTAGAGGTGTGTTCGGCCGAGGAATACGAGTGCTCGAATTGATTTGCCTTCATGCTCGATGATGTACGAACGGACTTTGCCCGAGTGACCTTCTACTGCCGGTGCCTCAAACCCAGTTAGTTCATGGGCATCGCACTCATAGGCAGGCGTTCCTAGTGCATCGCAAGCTGTAACCCAACCAGAGCCCATTACGAGAGCAACATCGTGCGATGTGACTCCTGTGCGTGCTGCGATTTCTGATGCTGCCTGTGCAGCTGCGGCCATTGGATCTTGATAAAGAAGGTCAGTTGAGGTCATGCCTCAATAATGTCACAGAGAATGGTGCCACTTGAAACGGTCTCGCCTACTACTGCCTTTAAGTTTTTAATCACACCGCTCTTATGGGCATTGAGTGGTTGCTCCATCTTCATCGCCTCTAGGACGATGATGAGGTCTCCTGCTTCAACGAGCTGACCCTCTTCAACTGCAATTTTGACGACAGTTCCCTGCATTGGGCTAGGAAGTCCATCGCCCGATGCGCCAGTAGAGGATGCCTGCTTTGCACGGTGGCGCTTTACTACTGGTTCTGGGGCATGGACGAGGATTTCAAAGCGTTTTCCGTTTACTTCAGCAACGAGCTTTTCGGCAGCTGCCTTGGTCTGAACATCGAGAGCCTCTGATGCATAAGCCGGAATTTCATTAACAAATTCGTTTTCAATGTAGCTGGTGTAGACCTTGAAGTTTTCGGTGTAGTTCGGATCTTCAAGAATGGCACGGTGGAATGGAAGCGCTGTCGCAAGACCTTGAACCTCAAACTCTGCCAATGCACGTCGCGAACGCTGAATTGCTTCTTCGCGGGTTGCTCCAGTAACAATTAACTTTGCAAGAAGAGAATCGAAGTTTCCGCCAATGACATCGCCCTTACGGAAACCAGCATCAACGCGAACGCCAGGCCCTGTTGGAATCTGCCATTCAGTAATGCGCCCCGGAGCAGGCAAGAACGAACGTCCTGGATCTTCGCCATTAATACGGAATTCAATGGAGTGGCCACGCACAACTGGATCATCAAAGCCGAGTGCTTCGCCCATTGCGATACGGAATTGCTGACGCACTAAATCGATACCAGTTACTTCTTCTGAGACTGGGTGCTCAACCTGAAGGCGAGTATTTACTTCAAGGAAGGAGATTGTTCCGTCGAGACCAACGAGGAACTCGCACGTTCCGGCACCAACGTAGCCAGCTTCTTTCATGATTGCCTTGGAAGAGCGATAGAGCTCTTCGTTCTGCGCATCTGTAAGGAATGGCGCTGGCGCTTCTTCAACTAACTTTTGGTGGCGACGTTGAAGTGAGCAATCGCGGGTAGAGACCACAACTGCATTGCCAAATTTATCCGCGAGAACCTGAGTCTCAACGTGGCGAGGCTTATCGAGATAACGTTCTACGAAACATTCACCGCGACCAAAGCCAGCAATAGCTTCGCGAACTGCTGAGGCATAGAGCTCTGGGATCTCCTCGAGTGTGCGAGCGACTTTTAATCCGCGTCCACCACCGCCGAATGCAGCTTTGATTGCAACAGGAAGACCATGTTCTTTTGCGAAGGCAACGACTTCTTCTGCTGTTTCGACAGGATCTTTAGTACCCGCAACGAGTGGGGCACCAGCCGCTGATGCGATACGACGGGCTGAAACCTTGTCACCCAGTGCGCTAATCGCAGCAGGTGA